>WFRO01000283.1 GCA_015486475.1 Bacteroidales bacterium | reverse complement strand
TGAAGGTCTCCTGGTTCTATACCCTGCTGGGCCTTCTGATCCTGGTCGATATGTGGGGGATCGACAAGCGCTATCTGAACAATGACGATTTCCTCCCGAAAAGAGAGGTGAAAGATCCGTTCAAACCTACGGCTGCCGATCTGCAGATCCTGAAGGACAAATCGCTGGATTACCGGGTCATGAATTTGACGGTAAGCACCTTCAATGATGCCAGCACCTCTTATTTCCATAAGTCCATCGGCGGATACCACGGCGCCAAGATCCGGCGGTACCAGGACCTGATCACCTACCAGATCAGCAAGAACAACATGGGTGTACTGAACATGCTTAACACAAAATATTTTATCGTGGCTGAGAAAGGGCAACCGACAGCCCGTCTCAATTCCGGGGCGCTGGGCAATGCCTGGTTCGTACAGAAATGCAGGCTTGTTGACAATGCCGATCAGGAGATCCTGGCGCTGAATAATCTGGACCCCGCCCGCGAGGCCGTGGTCAACAGGAACCAGTTCGGCGAATTTGTCAAAGACACTGTTTATGCCATTGACAGCACGGCAGCGATACGGATGCTCTCCTATGCTCCGAACCATCTGGTGTATGAATATGAGACCCCCCGTCCTGCCTTCGCCGTATTCTCAGAGATCTACTACCAGCCGGGATGGCAGGCCACGATCGACGGGGAGCCGGCCGGCCATTTCCGGGCCGACTATGTCCTGCGGGCCATGATCCTGCCTTCGGGCAAACATAAGGTGGAGTTCGTTTTCCGGCCGAAAGGATATTATGTGGGGGACAAGATCGACCTGGCCAGCTCGGTGGTGTTGTTGCTGCTGGTGCTGGGAGGGATATATTGGGAAGTAAAAAGGCAGAAGTAAAAAGGCAAAAGTAAAAAGTAAAAAGGCATAAGGCAAAAGTGATCCGACTTCGTCCCGGTGTACCGGGACTTCGTCGGACGAGGAAAGGCAAAAGGAAGCTCGAAGTCGGAGCGAAGCGGAGATCCCGGTTTACCGGGGCTTGATGCTTGAAGCTCGAAGGATAACTATGAACTATGAACTGTGAACTATGAACTAAAACAACTCCAGGCACTCCAAACTCCAGGCACTCCAAACTTCTTTAAGGTACAGGGTGCTGGGTGCTGGGTGGGAATGCGTGAATGCTTTGCCCGACGAAGCCTCCGGCGAAGGCAGGAGTGAATGATTGAATGATTGAAAAATCAGCAATCAGAATTCATCATTCGACATTCGGTGTTCAGTGTTCAGTGTTCGTTATTCATTGTTCGCAGTTCCTCCGGTTTGTTGAGGTTGGTGAACAGGCGGGGATCGTAAAAGGGGAGGGTCTCATCCAGTTTCAGAAAGAAAGCGTCGGCTTCCTGCAGCACACGGATGAGCTTGTAGTTTTTTTCTTCCAGGTTCTTTTTCAGGAAAGGGAGGATCTCTTTGGAGTAATAGCCACAGAGGGGTTCGGCCCTGCCGTCCGGATGCACCGGGATGACCGCTTTCTGATCGCGTACACAGCAGAGCAGGTATTCAATAAATTCTTTCGTGACAAAAGGCATGTCGCAGGGCAGTACCAGGTTGCCGCGGGTGGTGGATTTTTCCAGCGCAGCACACAAACCGGCCAGCGGACCGGCACCGGTGACATGGTCCGGCACAACCGGATACCCGAAAACTTCATAATCGGGATCATTGGCAGAGATCAGCAGATGGTCACAGAGTGGTTCCAGCACCTCCAGGGAGTAGCGTATCAGAGGCTTTCCCCGGAAGGGGACCATCCCTTTTTCCCGGCCCATCCTGGAACTTTTCCCTCCGGCCAGGATGATGCCGGTCAGCGGTCTGCGGGTGATCCCATTGCTCATGATGAACGATTTGGCGACAAACATAAAGAAAATCTTCCGATAAGAAGATTTTTCACGCCACTGTTTGCTTTGTATACCGGGAAAGGAGTTGAAGCCGGGCTTGCATTACTTGCGGCAGGGAGGGAATTACGTATATGTTTTACAACATATATAGAAATTTATATAAATTCTAAATAGCTGTATCATTAAGATTTACAGAAGCATACACTGTTTCTTTGCAGGTTGGTATTTCGCTGTCTGAATTTTGTACTTTCAGTTGTTATATTGTTCACATCAAATCAATAAATTTGTGTTCAGGCTATGTTCAATAAATAGGATAGGTATAAACAGTCAATAATCATGAAGCACACATCACGGCGGGATTTTATCAAGATCACCGGGGCCGGAGCGGGGGCAATGATGTTTGCCCGTCCCACCATCAAGGCTTTCTCCCAGGGCAGTGAGCAGGGAGATGTTCATCCGGGTGAAACCCTCACGCGGACACCCACTTATTGTGAGGTTTGTTTCTGGAAATGTGCGGGGTGGGTACATAAAGATGAAGAGGGCAAGATCCGCAAGATCACGGGCAATGAGGAGGATCCTCACTGTAACGGGCGTTTATGTCCGCGTGGTACCGGAGGTGTAGGGATGTACTACGATGGTGATCGTTTAAAAACTCCTTTGATCAGGGAAGGTAAGCCGGGCAGCCAGTATTTCAGAAAGGCTTCCTGGGACGAAGCTTTGGATCTTATTGCCGAGAAGCTGTTAAAGGTAAAAAAAGAACATGGTCCTGAATGTCTGGCCTTATTCTCCCATGGCACGGGCGGGAAGATCATCAGTCATCTGATCAGGGCTTATGGCTCTCCCAATGTGGCGGCACCGTCATTTGCCCAGTGCCGGGGGCCCCGGGAGGTAGCTTTTACGGCTACCTACGGGGAAGATGTGATGTCTCCCGAGCGGACAGATATCAGGGATACCCGTTGTCTGGTGCTGATTGGTTCGCATATCGGGGAAAACATGCACAACGGCCAGATTCAGGAGATGTCGGAGGCCATCGATAAGGGAGCTACGATCATTACGGTGGATCCGCGTTACAGTACGGCAGCCTCTCATTCGAAATACTGGTTGCCTGTCAAACCGGCCACCGACATAGCTTTGCTGCTGGCCTGGATGCATGTGATCATCAACGAAGAGCTATATGATAAAAAGTATGTTGAAAAATATACGTATGGTTTTAAAGAGCTGAAAGACCATGTAAAGGACAAGACACCGGAATGGGCGTACGGTGTTACGACCATCCCGCCGGATATAATTCGTAAGACGGCCCGTGAAATGGCACATGCATCACCTGCAGTGATCGTGCACCCGGGGCGTCATGTGACATGGTACGGAGATGATACGCAGCGTTCACGGGCCATTGCTATCCTGAATGCGCTGCTGGGATCATGGGGACGTCGCGGGGGCTTTTATGTGCCGGAGAAAGCCCATCTTCCCAAATTCCCGGGGCCGGCATACCCCAAGCCTACCCGCTCCTGGAAAGATGCTTTTCCAGGACAATATAATCTGGTGAGTGAGGTGCTCTCCACAGGGATCTGTGATGCAACCATTCCCAACCCTGAGCTGGGATGTAGCCTGAAGGCATGGATCGTGTATGGTACCAACCTGATGGCTTCGTTACCGGACCAGAAGAAAACCCTGAAGGCCATTGACAACCTTGAATTCCTGGTGGTGATCGATACCATGCCCATGGATATCGTCAGTTATGCCGATGTGGTGCTACCGGAATGCACTTATCTGGAACGCTATGACGTCATCCGCACCTCACCGTATCGTGAACCGTACATTGCTTTGCGGATGCCGGCTACGGAGCCTTTGTATGACTCAAAGCCCAACTGGTGGATCGCCAAAGAGCTGGCCCGCCGGATGGATCTGGAAGCTTATTTCCCCTGGGAGAACATTGAAGAGCTGCTGGACATGCAACTCAAAGCAGTGGGCAGTTCCCTGGAGGAGATGAAACGCCTGGGTGTGAAAAAGCTCAAGCGGGAATATGATGATCTCTATTTTCTCAACGGAGAGGATTATGAGTTCAATACCAATACCGGTAAGATAGAATTGTATTCTACCGAGCTGGCCAGGGAGGATTTTGATCCATTGCCTGATTACACACCACATCCCGAGCCTCCTCCGGGTTTTTATCGTTTGAATTACGGACGTGCCCCAATGCATACCTTCAGCCGTACCACGAACAATCCCAATCTCTGGGAGTTGATGAGAGAGAATGTGGTATGGGTCAATCCCAAGGTGGCGAAGCTCTGGGGCCTGAAGAACGGGCAGGAAGTGTGGCTGAAGAACCAGGATGGCGTGGTCTCCTCTTTCCCGATAAAGGTAAGGATCACCGAGCGTATCCGCTGGGATTCGGTATATATGGTCCATGGCTTTGGACATAAAGAAAAACAGCTCTCCCGCTCATACGGGCGCGGTGCCAGTGACAGCGAGCTGATCACAAGGGTGGCCATGGATCCCATTATGGGAGGTACCGGCATGCGGGGTAACTTTGTGACATTCCTGACAGAAAAACCCGGAAAGGAGGTGGCATCATGAGATATGCGATGGCGATAGACACCAAGAAGTGTGTGGGCTGTTCCGACTGTGTGGTAGCCTGCCAGACTGAGAACAATGTGCCCATGGGGTATGCCCGCGACTGGATCGTGGAGACCGTGGCCGGCACTTATCCCCGCGTAGAGATGGAGATCCGTTCGGAACGATGCAATCATTGTGAGGATGCGCCTTGTGTGCGATGCTGTCCTACGGGCGCCAGCCACATCATCGAAGGGGGCATTGTGCTGGTCAAGCATGACGCGTGCATTGGTTGCATGGCCTGTATCGAGGCCTGCCCCTATGATGCACGTTATCCCCATCCTGACGGATATGTGGACAAATGTACCTTCTGTATACACCGGGTGGACAAGGGAGAAGATCCGGCCTGCGTGGAGGTATGTCCCACCCACTGCC
>WFRO01000282.1 GCA_015486475.1 Bacteroidales bacterium | reverse complement strand
TTCCAGTTGCGCAGGCGCCGCATCAGCGTCTCGCGTCCCAGCGCTGCCGCCTTGAGCTTCTCCTCGTTGAGTGACTGTTTGATCTTGGAGCGGGCCTTGGAGGTCTTGACGATGTTGAGCCAGTCGGCTGCGGGCTTCTGGTTCTTGCTGGTGATCACCTCCACGCGGTCGCCGGTGGTGAGCACATGGTGGAGGGGCACGACGCGGTTGTCCAGCTTGCCGCCGGTGCAGCGCATGCCCACCTCGGAGTGGATGGCGAAGGCAAAGTCGAGGAGGGTGGCCCCCTCGGGCAGACGGATCACATCCCCCCGCGGGGTGAAGACAAAGATCTCCTTGTTGTAGAGGTTGAGCTTCATCTGGTCGAAGAACTCATCGGTGCGGGGGTCGTAGTTCTCCAGGATCTCCCGCACATTGCCGAGCCACTCGTCGAGGGCCTGCACGCGACCTCCTTCCTTGTATTTCCAGTGGGCGGCCAGCCCTTTCTCGGCGATCTCGTCCATGCGTGTGGTGCGTATCTGCACCTCTATCCATTTTCCCGAAGGACCAATGACCGTGGTATGAAGCGACTCGTAGCCGTTCGATTTGGGTATGGAGATCCAGTCGCGCAGCCGCCGCGGGTTGGGGGTGTACAGGTCGGTGACGATGGAGTAGACGCGCCAGCAGTCCTCTTTCTCTTTGGGTCCCCGGCTGTCAATGATGATACGCACGGCGAAGATATCGTACACCTCTTCGAAAGGCACGTTCTGCTTTTTCATCTTGGTCCAGATGGAGTGGACCGACTTCAGGCGGCTCTTGACGGTGAACTTAAGACCCTCTTGTTCCATCCGTTTCTTTACGGGTTCGATGAACTCGCGGATCATACGGTTGCGGCGGGCCCGTGTCTCGGCGATCTTCTTCTGTATCTCCTCGTAGACGACCGGCTCGAGGTATTTCATGGCGAGGTCCTCCAGCTCCGACTTGATATTGTACAGGCCCAGGCGGTGTGCCAGGGGAGCATAGAGGTAATAGGCTTCTGTGGCAATGGCCACCTGGTCGGCCGGACCGGCCTTGTCGAGGTTGCGCATCACCTCCAGCTGCTCGGCGAGGCGGATGAGGATCACACGTATATCGCCGGCCAGGTTGAGGATCATCTCGCGAAAGTTCTCCGTGCGCACCGCTGCCTTGTCGGGGTCGAGGCCTGAGATCTTGCCCAGTCCTTCCACCAGATCGCGCACGCCGCGGCCGAACTCCTTCTCAAAAAAGTCGGGAGGGACTTTTGCGATGCGGCTGATGTCGTGGTAGAGGGCTCCGATGACCGCGTCGGCGCCCAGGCCCAGCTGCTCCAGGACGATGCGTGCCACGTTCATGGCATGCACGAGGTAGGGATCGCCGCTGAAGCTCACCTCCCTGCCCTCGAGGGTGAGGGTGTGCCGCACCGCCCGCCGTACCATGGCCTGGTCCTGATCATCCAGATATTTCTTGATCATCCGGAGAAAACTGCGGTAGTGCCGCTGCACCATCCGGGATGTCTCCTCATCGGTATGTTTTGCCTGTGCCATTGTGGAGGCAAAGATAGTAAAGTTCAGAGTATTAAGTTTTGAGTATCGAGTTGGGAGTATCGGGTTGCGTGTTGCAGGTTGTTGCATCATCGCTTCATCGCTTCATCGCTTCATCTCTTCATCGATATTTGTTGGTGGTTGGTAGTTGGGAATACTTGGCTCTTGATTCTTGTCTCTTGGATCTTGATCGGTAGTTCGTCGTTCATCGATCTTTTTTTAGATTTGCAGTAAATATTTTTGAAATGGAAGGAGACAAGGCTTTATATGATCTTCTGGACAAATTGGCGATCCCTTACGAGTACCATGAGCATCCCCCGGTACCCACGGTGGAGGAGGCGGTCCGTTACTGGGGGGATATCGATGCTGCCAAGTGCAAGAACCTCTTCCTGCGCAACCACAAAGGCAACCGGCATTATCTTGTGATCATCGAGCATACGCACGCCCTGGCCATACACGATCTGGAGAAAATGCTGCGGCAGGGCAAGCTGTCACTGGCCTCGGAGAAGCGGCTGCAGAAATACCTGGGTCTGCGGCCGGGGAGTGTCTCACCCTTCGGACTGATCCATGACGAGGAGCATCATGTGCATCTTTTCCTGGATGAGAACCTGAAGAACTACGACCGTATCAGCTTTCATCCCAATGTGAACACGGCTACGCTGGTGATCTCTTTCAGCGATTTCCTCCGCTTTCTCGATCACCTGGGCAACAGCTACGAGTTCCTAAAGCTTTACTGAACTGCCCTGCGGATCTTCACCAGCACCTGCAACAGCTCTTCGAGACGGTTGAGGGGCAGCATGTTGGCTCCGTCGGAGAGGGCATGCGGAGGATCGGGGTGGGTCTCCAGGAAGATGCCGTCGGCGCCGGCGGCGATGGCGGCCCTGCCGAGGGTGGCGATCAGCTCCGGCCGGCCGCCGGTGATGCCGTCACGCTGGTTGGGCTGCTGCAGCGAGTGGGTGATGTCGACGACGACAGGATAGCCGGTGCCCTGCATCACCGGGATGCTGCGGAAGTCGACGATCAGGTCATGGTAGCCGAACATCGTGCCCCGGTCGGTGAGGAAGATACGGTGGTTGCCGGTGGCAGCCACCTTGGCGGCGGCGAAATGCATCGCCTCAGGCGCCATGAACTGGCCTTTTTTGATGTTCACCGGCAGACCGGTACGGCCGGCGGCCGTCAGCAGGTCGGTCTGGCGGCTCAGGAAAGCGGGGATCTGCAGTACATCCACCGAGCGGGCCGCTATCGCCGCCTCTGCAGGGGTGTGTATGTCGGTGAGGACAGGCAGGGAGAGCTCTTTCCGTACCCTGTCGAGGATCGCCAGGGCCTGCCGGTCACCGGGGCCGGTATAGGCATCGGGACGTGTGCGGTTGGCCTTGCGGTAAGAGGCCTTGAAGATGTACGGGATCTCCAGCCTGTCGGTGATCCCCTTGACCACCTCCGCCACCTGGAAAACATTTTCTTCGCTCTCCACAACACAGGGACCGGCGATGAGGAAGAAGTTTCCGGAGCCGGTGTGCCGGAGATTGGGGATGTCGGTGAGGAAGTTCATAGTTCGTAGTTCATAGTTCGTAGTTCGTAGTTCGTAGTTCATGGTTCATGGTTCCCGGTCCCTGAGTTGTTCCGGCTTGCCGGAACTGTATCGAAGGGCCGGGACGGAGGCCGGACGGTCGCGAAATTAATAGAAATTAGTAGAAATTAGTTGTTTCCGTGCTTATAGCTGTGATTGTTTTTATTCGGTACTGTGTTATTTTTACCGGAAAATATGATCATGAGAATAAACAGTAAGGTTCTGAGGCCGTTTCTTTTCTCATCAGCACTCCTGATCTCCGTGCTGGTCTTTGCCGGGATCGTTTCTTTTGTTGTTCCGGGCGGTGTCTCTGCCGGGCAGGGGACGGTGGTGTCCGTTGTACCTCCGGCACCCGGCGGGGATGCTGTGACGGCCGTACGGCGGGCGTTGGTGCAGGCCCGCGCGGCAGCCGGCAAGGGCAGGACGGTGCGTGTGGTTTTCCCCCGGGGACGTTATGACTTTTTCCCGGATAGCTGTGAGCGACGGAAGTACTTTGAATCAAACACCTATGTGACGGATCACCGTATCTGCGCTATCGTGATGAAGGGGATGGAGAACGTGACGATCGACGGGCAGGGCAGCGAATTTATCTTCCATGGTCCCATGCAGCCTTTCACGGTGGATCATTGCCGGGACATCCGGCTGAAAGACTTCAGCATCGACTGGGATGTGCCGCTGACCTCCCAGGCACAGGTGGTCGCTGCCACCGATAAATATATTGATATCAGGATCGCCGAAGAATCGCCCTATGTCATTCGTGGCGGCAAGATCATCTTTACAGGTGAGGGCTGGGAAGGCGGATGGTGGGGGACCATAGAGTTTGCGAAGGACTCCCACCTGATCCCGGAGGGTTCCGGCGACGGTTGTCTGGGCGATCATTGGCGGAAATACCGGGCTGAGGAGATAGCGCCCCGGGTGGTGCGTCTGCACTACTCTTTCGGGCGCCTGCCGGCGGTGGGGAACTATCTGATCATGCGTCACAACCGGCGCGAACATGCCGGAGTGTTCCTTTTCCACAGCAGGGATGTCGCCGTGGAGGATGTCCGTGTGTACCATACCGCCGGACTGGGCCTGCTCGGGCAGTTCTCCGAAAACCTGCGCTTTGAGCGTGTGCAGGTCGTCCCGAATCCCCGCAAGAACCGCTACTTTTCCGGTCATGATGACGGTATCCATCTCTCCAACTGCCGGGGGAGCATAGAGATCAGCGACTGTGCTTTCGGCGGGCTGATGGATGACCCCGTCAATGTGCACGGCACCAGCGTGCGGATCATCGGCCTGCCGGCACCCGACAGGCTGCTGTGCCGGTTCATGCACCCTATGAGCGTGGGGATGCTGTGGGGGCATCCGGGGGATACGGTGGGTTTTATCCTGGCCCGCAGGATGATCACGACCGGTACGGGTATCGTAAAATCCTGGAAAGTGCTGGATGTGACCGATTTTGAGATCACCTTCCGCGAACCCGTGCCTACCGGGATCCACGAAGGTGATGCCCTGGAAAACCTGACCTGGGCGCCGGCAGTGCATATCCACGGATCTCTCTTCGGCAGTTGCCGGGCCCGGGGGGTGCTGATATCCACACCGAAGCGGTCGGTCATAGAGGATTGCATCTTCCGGTCCAGCGGAGCAGCTATCCTCGTCGCCGGCGACGCGAACCAGTGGTATGAATCCGGGGCGGTGCATGACCTGCTCATCCGGAACAATGTCTT
>WFRO01000281.1 GCA_015486475.1 Bacteroidales bacterium | reverse complement strand
TTCTTCACCGCTGCCACCAGGGCCGGTATGTCCACCGGCTTAAGGAGATAGTCGAGGGCATTGAAACGGATCGCCCTGAGGGCATATTTGTCGTAGGCCGTTACGAAGATCACCTCGAAATCCCGCCGCGGCAGCCGTGCCAGCAGATCGAATCCCGTCCCCTCCGTCAGCTCTATGTCCAGGAAGAGCAGGTGGATCTCACTCTTCAGGATCTCCTCCACCGCCGTCTCCAGGTCGTTCAGACTCCTCACCACCTCCACTTCGGGACAATAGGTAGCCAGCAGGTTTTCCAGGTTCTCACAGTTGCCCGGCTCGTCATCCACGATAAAAGCTTTCATTCTTTGCATGGTCATACCGGTATTTCCACCACCACACGTGTTCCCTGACCCTCACCGGCCTCCGCCAGGTCAGTCACACGGACACGTATGGGTGATGCATTGGACATGTTCAGGATCCGTATCCTCTCCCCGATCATTTTCATGGCTTTGCCGTTGCCCTTCCGGCTTTTGCTGCGGGCCCGGATGCCCTGGCCGTTGTCGGCGATCGTGATCCGCAATGATCCATCCTTTTTGGTAACACTGATGGTGATCTTCCCGCCCCGGGCGGGCACCATCCCGTGCAGCACGGCGTTCTCGACATACGGCTGCAGCAGCATCCCGGGGATCTCCTCCTCTTCGGGCACCACCTCCGGCGCCACGTCGATGCTGTATTCAAAGGGAGTGCGCAGACTCTCCAGTTCCAGGTAGATCTTCAGGAGCTTCAGCTCCTCATCCAGGGAGACCAGGGGCCGGTCGGCATGATCCAGCACCATACGCATCAGCGTGGCAAAACGGGCAAGGTAGAGGTTGGCCTCCCGGATGCGGTTCTTATTGATCAGGTTCTGAATGGAATTAAGGGCATTGAACAGGAAATGGGGATTCATCTGGGAGCGCAGGGCACGCAGCTCCAGCTCGGCCAGGCGGCGACGGGCCTCCTCCCGGCGCAGCATGCGACGGCTGCGATAACGCACCACCCCCCACGTGATCCCGCCGGAAAGGATCACGGCCAGCAGGATGATCAGCAACAACCGGTACAGGGCTGAGCGGTCGGGAGGAGGTGGCCGCTTCGGAAGAGAAGCCAGCACACGGTCGATATTGTTATCATTGACATGATTGTTCACGATCACCCCGTCATCCCGGATCAGCATAAAAGTATGCCGGTTCGTAAAGATCTTCATTTCATCATGGTATGTCGAATCTTTACCTATGTAATATACCATGACAGGATCGCCCAGGTGTACAGAATCCATATACTTTTTCTGCTCATGCGGAAAGAACAGGACTACCTTAAGATTTTTATCCAGGCTGCTTTTCCTGATCGGTTTTTCCATCCAGTCATGATAAAAATTGTTAATGATCAAAGAGGGAGAGCCATTATTTATCACCGAAAACAGAATATATCCCTTAGCCTTTTTTTTCAATGATAACTTTGAAGCCGTATAGAGTCCCATATCCCGGATATTCTCACCGGGCTGCATTGCCAAAAACAATTTCATAAATTTTCTCACCGCCTCTGTCATATAGGGATCACCGCACGATCTGAGAAAATCGTCTGCATATTTTTTGAAAAGTTCAGTGTCTTCCCTTTGAAACCAGAAAAAATCCTGCAGTACCTTAATATAATTGGAATACATCGGGTAACCCCGGAGCAGAATGCGGGGCAGGCTTAACTTCTCCTCATTGTTCAGCATGGGGGGAGCCACTGTCGGAACCAGCACATTTCTCTTCCGGTATAAAAAATAAATGTCGCACCAATCGGAATACTCCCTGATAATATAATTCAGGTACAGATAATCCACCACCGGATTGATCTTTTTAAAAACAGGATCATCCCAGGGAATATGAATACTCTGATAATATCTGTTAAAAAAACGGTAACCGTTAAGTTTCATGCTCAGATACTCATTGACATACCAATAGTCGATCTGTTTACGGAAAGCCCGTTTCCAGAAGGGAAGAAGATCTTTGCCGGACCTCTTCCACAGATCATCCAGAACTCCTTTTACTGAATCGGTCTGCTTATATAAGGAAGAATAATCCCCGTCTTTCATACTAAGCATCTTTTGCACCAACTCATAATGCTTTGGTATATCTATCCTTGCGAGTTTTGAATAAAAAACCGAGGCCTCCTTTCCTTTCCCGGAATACCTTTCCGAAGCATCTGATACATGTCCGTTTATGACCAGGGAATCTCCCGGCATCAAAAAGATCCTGTTCCCCGGAAGACTGAAAGCCAGCGGATCC
>WFRO01000280.1 GCA_015486475.1 Bacteroidales bacterium | reverse complement strand
GCATAGGGTTGCCCACAGGTCTGCAGCAGACCTTCGTGGCGCTGGGGCTGATGGCGCTGATGGGCATCGTCAACACTTTCGGCACCGACGTCATCGCCGCCTATTCGGTGGCTGGCCGTATTGACGCGCTAGTACAGCTGCCGGCGATGAACTTCGCCGCCGCCCTGGCCACCTTCGTGGGACAAAACCTGGGCGCCGGCAAGCCCGAGAGGGTGAAACACGGCCTGATCTCCACCATCCTGATGAGCAGCGTGATCTCGCTGACCATCACCCTGCTGGTGCAGCTCTTCCCCTCACAGCTCATGGGCCTTTTCACCAAAGACGCCTCGGTGATCGCCATAGGACGACAGTACCTGGTGATCGTCAGCATGTTCTATATCATCTTCTCCGCCATGTTCTCCATCAACGGGGTGATGCGCGGCGCCGGCGATACCCTCATCCCCATGTTCATCACCCTGGTATCCCTATGGGCCATACGCATCCCTTCCGCCTGGCTCCTCTCCCGCCACATGGGCGTCATCGGCATCTGGTGGTCAGTACCCCTGGGCATGTCCACCGGCTTTACCCTTTCGTTCCTTTATTATCTGACGGGGAGGTATAGGAACAAGGTGGTGGTGAGGAAGGAAGAACGTCGAAGGATGAACGACGAACCATAAACTAAGAACTCTGAACTATGAACTATTAACTTTCTTATCTTTGTTTTATCAAACCATAATATCTACTGCATGATCTTTTCTATGACAGGCTACGGCAAGGTGACGCGTGACTACCCGGAGCGGCAGATCACCGCCGAGATCAAGACCCTCAACTCCAAACAGGCGGATATCTTCATGCGTCTGCCGGCGCTTTTCCGCAGTCGCGAGATCGACATCCGCAAGATGATGGCCGCCCGGCTGGTGCGCGGCAAGATAGAGGTGATCCTCTCCGTCACCGATTTTACCGGAGCCACCTACCCCGATGTCAACAAGGCAGCCGTCAGTCATTATCTCTCACAGCTGCGCGACATCGCCGGCGAGCTGAAGATCAGCAGCGAAGAGGCGCTGGTGCAAAGCCTGTTGCGCTGGCCCGAAGTGCTGTCGGAGAGATCCCAGGAGATCGACGAGAAGATGTGGCAGGAGACGGAAGACACCCTCATCGAAGCCATCAGCCGGGTGGAAGCTTTCCGCAGCCAGGAAGGAGAGGCCATCGGGGAAGATATCCGCAGTCACGTGGAAACCATACAGTCGCTGCTCGGACAGGTGGATCCTTATGAAAAAGAACGTATCACCACCGTCAGGGAAAGGCTGCAAAAAAACCTTTCCGAGCTGGGCACCCTGCAAACCGCCGAAAGGGAACGTTTCGAGCAGGAGATCGCTTATTACCTTGAAAAACTGGACATCACCGAGGAGAAAGTGCGCCTGGCCAACCACTGCCGCTACTTCCTGGACACCCTGGCGGCTGGAGGCACCACAGGCAAAAAACTGGGCTTCATCACCCAGGAAATGGGCCGCGAGATCAACACCCTCGGATCCAAAGCCAATCATGCGGAGATACAGAAACTGGTCGTCCGGATGAAAGACGAACTGGAAAAGGTCAAGGAACAAACGCTCAACATATTATAGATCATTGCCATGAGCCGGGATCATAATAATAACAAACCTGCAGGGAAGATCCTTATCTTCTCCTCCCCGTCGGGTGCGGGCAAGACCACCATCGTGCACCACCTGCTGAAAAAGTTCCCCTCGCTGGCCTTCTCGGTATCGGCCACCACCCGCCCGCAACGGCCGCACGAGACCGACGGAAAAGATTACTATTTCCTCACGCCGGAGGAGTTCCGCCAAAAGATCGACGAAGGTGCCTTCGTGGAATGGGAAGAGGTGTATGAGAACACCTGTTACGGCACCCTGCGCAGTGAGGTGGACCGTCTGCTGAACAAGGGGAAACAGGTGGTCTTCGACGTGGATGTGAAAGGAGCGCTCAATATCAAGAAACAGTTCGGCGACCGGGCCCTGGCCGTCTTCGTCATGCCTCCGTCGGTGGAAGAGCTGGAACGGCGTCTGCGGCACCGCTCCACCGACCCCGAGGAGAGCATCCGCGAACGGGTGGCCAAAGCCCGCCTGGAGATGAGCTATGCGGACAAGTTCGACGTCATCCTGGTCAATGATGTGCTGGAGGATACCCTGAAAAAGGCAGAGGAGATCGTAAGTAATTTTATCGGTAAAGCATGAAAACGGGACTTTTCTTCGGCAGCTTCAACCCCGTGCATATCGGCCATACGGCCATCGCCAACTATTTTGTCGAATATGCCGGCCTGCAGGAGGTGTGGTTCGTGGTCTCCCCCCACAACCCACTGAAGGAGCGGGCCTCACTGCTACCCGAGTACCACCGTCTCGAGCTGGTGCGCCTGGCCCTGGAGGACGACCCCCGCTTCCGCGCTTCCGATATCGAGTTCCGGCTGCCCAAACCCTCCTACACCATCAACACCCTGGCCTATCTCACCGAGAAATACCCCAAACGGGAGTTCGTCCTGATCATGGGGGCAGATAACCTGGTCACCCTCCACAAATGGAAGAACTTCGAAGAGCTGATACGCCGGTACGCGATCCTGGTCTATCCCCGCAAAGACTCCGACACCTCAGCACTGCATCCCTCCCTGGAGAAGCTGATGCCTGAGGCCCGCATCACACTCACCCAGGCTCCCCGGATGGAGATCTCCTCCAGTTTCCTGCGGCAGGCCATCAAAGAAGGAAAGGATATGCGGTTCTTCTTCCGCGAACCGGTGTGGGATTATATCAGGGATATGCATTTTTATGAGAAGTAGGGGGAGGGGGAAGTGCCTGGAGTACTTGAAGTACTTGGAGTGAGGAGTTAAAAGTTAAAAGTGAGCTAAAGTTAAAAGTTTGGGGAACGTGATCACCCAGAAACCTGCACCCCCGTCCGACTGGCGTCAGCCGGGCGGGCTGCAACCAGCAACCAGCAACCAGCACCTAGGACCCTCCGGAAGGGGGTAGTACTTGGAGTGTGGAGTGTGGAGTTTGGAGTGTAGAGGTAAAAAGAAGTTAAAAGTTAAAAGTGCCTAAAGTTGAAAGTTATGAGTTGGGAGTTGCGAGTATCGGGTTGCGAGTTTCGGGTATCGAGTTGCGAGTTCTTGGTTCTTGGTTCTTGCCTCTTGGTTCTTGGTCCTTGATCGATCTACCTATTTAAATAGGTATTAAAATAGGCATTTAAATAGATATTTTAATAGGTATTTAAATACCTATATCGGAAGTGTGGAGTACTTAGAGTTTGGAGTTGAAGATAGTTAAAAGTTAAAAGTGAGCTAAAGTTAAAAGTTTTAGTGGTTACCCAGCACCCTGTACCCCTGTCCGACCTGTGTCATCCGGGCGGGCAGCAACCCCGTCCGACCGGACTCGTCCGGGCGGGCAGCACCTTTTTCCACTCTTCTGACTTTTTCGACTTTTTGACTTTTCGATTCTTTGACCGTTCGACCTTCGCCATTCGACAATCATCCTTCTTCGACCGCTGGGGTCGGCACTCTCATCTTTTGCTTTCGCCCTTACAGGGCTGTGGAATTATTTACCCCATGATGATCGGGCTGCGCCCGATCCTGGTTGCTTACGCCCCTTCCTTGCTTCGCCGTAGCGGCTACGCAGAGGCGCAGCGGGGCTTCAATGAAATCCCCGGTACCTGAGTGATCCCGGTTCTGTGATCATGCCGAGGCATGGACAAAGGCGCAGCGAGGCTTTGCTCATTTCTCATCGCTCATCGCATTACCTCCTCATCACTTCATCTCTTTATCGCTTCATCGCTGACTCTTTCCCCTATTCCCACTCTTCCGACTTTTCGACTCTTTGACTTTTGGACCCTTCGACCGTTCGCCCTTCGCCATTCATCCTTCGACCTTCTTTACTTCCTGCACGATCTCCATGCCTCTCTGGAGGGCTTTTTCGTTCTGGGGGATCAGATTGTGGTACCGTTCGGGCAGGGATTTTTTCAGTCCTTTCAGTACATTGTCCATCCCGACGATGGGTTTGATCTTCAGGAAAGCGCCCAGCATGAGCATGTTGAACGAGCGTATCGCTCCCATGCGGGCGGCCTCCTCAGCGCCGTTACAGCGGTATATGGAGATATCCTCCCTTTCGGGATGGCGGGTGATACCGTTGGGATCGTAGAGGAGGATCCCGCCCGGTTTCACTTTGGGTTCGAACTTGTCCATCGACTGCTGGTTGAGGATGATGGCCGAGTCGAAAGCGTTGAGGATGGGCGAGCTGATGCGTTCATCACTGATGATGACCGTCACGTTGGCTGTTCCGCCGCGCATCTCGGGGCCGTAGGAAGGCATCCAGCTCACCTCTTTGCCCTGCATCACCCCTGAATAGCAGAGGATCTTACCCATGGAGAGGACCCCCTGTCCGCCAAAACCTGCTATGATGATCTCTTCTGTCATGTCTTTCTGTTTTTTGTTGTGATCTAATCCTGCGGCACCTTGATATCGCCCAGCGGGTAGTAGGGCAACATGTTCTCGTCGAGCCATTTGACCGCCTGCACGGGAGGCATTTTCCATCCGGAGTTGCAGTTGGAAACCACCTCAACGAAGGAGACCCCTTTGCCGAGCGCCTGGTACTCAAAAGCTTTCCGCACCGCTTTTTTGGTTTTTCTGACGTAGTTGGGCGTATGCACCGCCTGGCGGGTGACATAGTAGGTGCCCGGCAGCTGTGCCACCAGGTCGGTCATCTTGATGGGATGGCCCATCAGATGATAATCCCGTCCGTAGGGAGTGGTGGAGGTGCGCATCCCCTCGAGGGTGGTGGGAGCCATCTGACCACCGGTCATGCCGTAGATACCGTTGTTGACGAAGAACATGGTGATGTTCTCTCCCCGGTTGCAGGCATGGATGGTCTCGGCCGTACCGATGGCGGCCAGGTCGCCGTCACCCTGGTAGGTAAAGACGTACCGGTCGGGCAGGAGCCGTTTGATGGCCGTGGCCAGCGCGGGGGCCCGGCCGTGGGCTGCCTCCTGACTGTCCACGTCAATGTAATCGTACATGAACACCGCACAGCCCACAGGGGCTATGCCGATGGTCTTCTCCTGTATGCCCATCTCCTCGATCACCTCGGCGATGATGCGGTGCAGCGTGCTGTGACCGCATCCCGGGCAATAGTGCATGGGTTTGTCAGTAAGTACTTTGGTCTTTTTATAGACGACATTCTCTTCAGCGATAATATCTTTCAGATCCAGTTCAGCCATATCAACCTCCGATTATTTTTTGTTTTAATGCTTCAACGATCTCCTCGGGTGCCGGGATCACGCCTCCCATGCGTCCGAAATGTTCCACCGGTATCCTGCCGTTAGCTGCCAGCCGCACATCCTCGACCATCTGGCCAGCGCTCATCTCAACGCTCAGCATCCCTTTCACCTGTGTGGCGAGCTGTGCCACCGGTTCTTTCGGAAAAGGATAAAGGGTGATGGGCCGTAAAAGTCCCACTTTGATCCCCTCTTCGCGTGCCAGCTGCACCGATTTCTGGCAGATGCGGGAGCTGGTGCCGTAAGCCACCAGCAGGTATTCTGCATCCTCCGTCCGGAAAGTCTCATACCTCACCTCCTCCGCTTCCATCTTGCGGTATTTCTCCTGCAGATGGATGTTAAAGCGTTCCTGGCGGTAAGGGTCGAGGTCGAGACTGGTAATGATATTACGTTCGCGGTCCGGTGTCTTGCCGGTGGTAGCCCATCCGGGCAGCTCATCATCACTGCGGCGGGTTTTCTGCGGCTTGAACTTCACCTTCTCCATCATCTGGCCTATGGCGCCGTCGGAGAGGATCATCACCGGGTTGCGGTATTTAAAGGCCAGTTCGAAAGCATCCTCGATGAAATCGGCCATCTCCTGCACCGACGAGGGGGCCAGCACCAGCAGGTGGTAATCGCCGTGGCCTCCTCCTTTGGTGGCCTGGAAATAATCCGACTGTGAAGGCTGTATGGTCCCCAGTCCCGGGCCTCCCCGGACGACGTTGACCACCACCACCGGCAGCTCGGCGCCGGCGATATAGGAAAGACCCTCCTGCATGAGGCTGATGCCCGGGCTGGAGGAGGAGGTCATCACTTTTTTACCGGCGCCGGCGCCTCCGTACAGCATGTTGATGGCCGCCACCTCGCTCTCGGCCTGGAAGACCACCATGCCGGTACGTTCCCAGGGTTTGGCAGCCGTGAGGTACTCCATCACCTCGCTCTGCGGCGTGATGGGGTAACCGAAATATCCGTCAACACCGGCACGTATCGCCGCCTCGGCCAGCGCCTCATTGCCCTTCATCAATACATATTCTTCATCCATAGCTCTTGGTTTATATTTCGGTGGTTACGATCTTTTTCCTGTACACGGTGATCACCCCGTCGGGGCAGACGATGGCACAGTTGGTACATCCATTACAGGCATCGGGGTTCTCCATGTAAGCATAATGATATCCCTTGCTGTTCACCTTACGCGACATGGCGATGACTTGCGTCGGGCAGGAGATCACACACAGCTCACATCCCTTGCATCGCTCTGTATCCACCACGATCGCTCCTTTGACTTTTGCCATAATTTGCGGTTTTAAGATTTTCTTTCAAAAGTAATATTTCCCTCCTTACCGGATACTGTTTTTTATCATATAAAAAAATGCTAAAAAGCAAGAAATCCTATGACGGGTGGTCTTTCCGGAACTGTTCCAGTCTCTCCTCCAGGTCTTTGAACTGGTCGGGCATCACCTGCGACACACAGGCACGGATCCCTTCGGTACGGGAGCTGCCCGTGATCTCGAGCGAGATGGAGCCGATACCGTAATACAGCAACTCTTCCACCAGTTCCACCCCCGCGAGGCCAGGGTAAGATACCGTAAAATAAAAACCATCGGCCAGCGGTTCCCCCACATCGTTGTCATAAACAAGGCGGAAACCGTTCTTTAAAAATATCTCTTTCATCACTTTGGCTTTCCGGCCATACTCCCGCACCTCTTCCACAAAATTGTATTCCCCGTCATTGGCCGCCTTGAGGATGCCCTGCAGGGCCCACTGTGACGAGTGGGACACGCCGGACGAGAGGGAATACAGGGCACCGTATATCATCGCATAACCGAACTCCGACGAGGGAAAATAACGCTTCAGGGCCGGGAAACGGTGGTTATAGAGGTAATCGCTGAGGATCATCATGCCCACGCGCTGTCCGGCATAACTGAACGACTTAGAGCTGGAGATCAGCAACAGATAATTATCGGTATAGCGTGCCACGGTGGGCTGGTAGGGTGGCTCTCCGGGCCGGGAGTAATCCTTGCGGAAATCCATGCCGAAGTAGGCCAGGTCCTCGATGACGATCACCCCGTACTCGGTGGCCATCTCGCCAATGATCTGCAGCTCTTCTTCGGTGAGGATGAACCAGGCCGGATTGTTGGGGCTGGAGTAGAGGATGCTCGACACCTTGCCCGTCTCGAGATATTCGAACAGCTTGTCCTTCAGTTTGGGTCCGCGATGATCATAGATATCAAACGATCTGAAGGTATGGCCCAGCACATGGCACTGTTGTTTCTGCACCGGGAAGCCCGGGTCGAGGAAGAGGGTCCCCTCTTTGGAAGGATCGGTGCGGTTGGCCACCATGAAAGCGGCCATCGAGCCCATCATGCTGCCGACGGTGGGCAGGCATCCTTTGGGATCCACCTCGATGTTCATGAACAGTTTGGCAAAACGGGCGATCTCTTCCTTCAGTTCCTTCACCCCTTCGATCATGGGATATTTGGAGGCCACGCCCCTTTTCAGGGCGGCGATCTCCGCCTCCACCCCCGGCGGCGCCGGGTCCAGCCCCGGCACACCCATCTCCATGCGTATGAAACGCACGCCCGTACGCTCCTGGAGCTGGTTGACCGTACGGACGATCTCACGTATGGAACCACGCCCCACACGCTCCAGACAACTGGTGCGGATGACCTCCTCCACTACGGTTGCATCGACAGGTGTTTTCCTCATGACAGATAGCTGTTAAACAAAAAAGGCAGCATACCGCCGCCTTTTTTGCATTTTATTCCTCATCAAACTCTTTAAGGATCCCGGTAAGCCATTTGTCCAGCCTTTCCGGTGTCTTCTTCGGTTCGGTATCCTCATCCAGCGGCAGGCCGATGAAATGATTGTCGATGACCGCCTCCGAGGCTTCATAATCATAATCGGCTACCGGCACCTGACCGACGATACGGGCACCGTGACGCAGCAGTTCACGTCCCAGCACACCCATGGCATCCACGAAATGGTTGGGATACATCACCTGGTTACCCAGACCGTACAAGGCAAAAGTCTTGCCCAGGTATTCCACTTTATCCAGATCCTTGATGATACCGGCCCAGGGATCTGAGGTATGGTCCATGGTCCAGCTGTCGGCCCCTACCGTAGAGAGACCGAAAATGATATTTTCATATTTGTTGATATCTGCTGCTGTGGCTCCCTCCACCGGGATCAGGTCGACACGGTCGCCCAGACGCTCTTTGATCATCTTCGCCACCTTTTCCACCGAACCGCCCTGCGGCCCGTAAAACAATCCTATTTTATTCATAAGCTTTTCTCTAAAAAATTAAATACGATTCGTGCACGAATATACAAAAAAGTTCATAGTTCATAGTTCATAGTTTCGAAGACCGGGGTTCACTCATTCAAGCATTCAATTCCGCCTTCGCTCCTTGGAGCTTCGTCGGACAAGGCATTCAAGCATTCAATCATTCAATCATTCACGCATTCACGCATTCACACATTCTCCACCCGGATCCGGGCATCCACCACGGTAATCCTGCTTCCCTCGGCCAGGAGGGGGTTGAGGTCCATCTCGGCGATCTGCGGCACCTGCTCCGTCAGGCGGGAGAGCTTCACCAGGATCTCTGCAAAAGCCTCTTCGCTGACGGGTTCCTTCCCCCGCACCCCTTTGAAGAGAGCACGGCTCTTCAGGCTGCGTATCATGCGGAGCGCTTCGTCCCGTGTCAGGGGCGCCAGCCCGGAGGCATAATCGCGCAGCACCTCAACAAAGATCCCGCCCAGGCCGCAAAGGATAAGGTGCCCGAAGTCTCCTTCCTTTTTCACGCCGGCAAAGAGTTCCGTGCCGCTGAGCATGGGCTGCACCAGGGCCGATGATACCCCTTCTATCTCCATCAACCGTTCCCATGCGTCTTCGATGCCATCTGCCGAGGTGATGTCCGTGATCACGCCGCCGGCGTCACTTTTATGCAGCAGGCCCACGGCCTTCATCACCACGGGGAAGCCTGTCTCCAGGGCAAAGGAGACGGCCTCTTCGGGAGCGTCACACACCCGCTCCCGCACCACCGGTATCCCTGCCTCTCTCAGCAGACGGTTCACCTCCGGCGGGTCGAGGTAGCCTTCGGGGAGTGACTGCGTGATCTCCGGGCTGCCGGCAGCCGCGGTCGCCTCCTCCGGGGCCGGCGGCGGCGTGTTGAGCACCCTTCCCAGGGCACGGCCCAGCACCACCTCGTCGGGGAAGTTGATACGTCCCCGCGCAATGAAATCCTCTATCTCCCGCTTCACATTGATCACCGACGGCAGCACGGGGAAGACGGGTTTGCGGGAGGTGCGCATCTTCTCATCCAGCAGGGCATACACATCATCCACGGGGAAGAGCCCCGGGCTGCCAAAGATGACCACCATGGCGTCGATGTTGTCAAAGTCGCGCTCGCAGGCGTCGATGATCTCACCTAACTGCTGGGCCGTGCCCGTGGCCAGGAAGTCGATGGGGTTCTTCACCGAAGAGCCGGGGAAGAGCTTTTCTTTCAGCGCGCCGGCCGCGGGTCCTTCGATGGGGGGCACCTCCAGCCCTTCCTGCGAGAGGGTGTCGGTGAGCATGACGGCGGGACCGCCGGCGTGGGTGATCACGGCAAAACGCCTGCCCTGCGGCAGGGGATGCATCATCACGCCGCCGGTGGTGACCAGCTCCTGGCGGCTGTGGCACCTGACGATGCCGGCCTTGCGGAAGAGGGCCTCCGCCGCCTCGTCGCTGCCGGCCATGGCACCCGTATGGGAGGAGGCAGCGCGGCTGCCGGCAGCCGAGACACCTGCCTTCACCGCGGCGATGCGACAGCCCTTGCGTATCAGGGAGGCGGCATGCCGCAACAGCAGACGGGGCTTTTTGATGCTTTCCATATAAAGGAGGATCACCCGTGACGAGCTCTCCGGATCAAAATGCTCGTCCAGGTAGGCCAGCACATCCTCCACACCGTTTTGGGCACTGTTGCCCACCGAGAAGACCGACGCAAAGGAAAGACCATTGGGCATGCCCGCCTCCATGATGAAGACGGCCGTGGCCCCCGACCCGGAGATGAGGGTCACCCCCTGCGGGTCGAGCTTCGGGATAGGCGTGGTGAAGACGCCGCTGTAAACGGGGGTGATCACCCCGATACAATTGGGACCTATGAGGGCTCCCCCGTGCGCCTCTACCACACGGACGATTTCCTGCTCGAGAGCGGCTCCTTCGGCGCTCTCCTCGCCGAAGCCTGCCGAGAGAATGATAAAGCCTTTCGTGCCTTTCTCCCCGGCCAGCACCTCCACCGCCGGCAGGGTGTAGCGGGCAGCAATGGCCAGGATGGCCAGATCGACCGGGGGGAGGTCTTTCACATCCCGGAAGGACCGCACCCCCTGCACCTCATCGGCTTTCGGGTTGACCACATACAGATCGCCGCCGAAAGAGCCTTTCAGCAGGTTCTCCAGTACCTTGCCTCCCGGCTTGCGGGTGTCCTCAGAGCCCCCCACAACTACGATACTCCGGGGTCTTATGATCGCTTCGTTAAGCATAGCATAATTTTTTGTTCACCGTAAAATTAAACCAAAATCAGCAATAGAAAAATGCAAACGGTCTTTATTGGCTACCCAACGCTTCTTAGTGCCGGAAAGCGGCACACTTCCCTTCACTTTTTTCATTTATCTTAGCAGCCTTAACGCTAACCTTTCACATCATGAAAATCTCTAAAGTCCTTTTTTCTGCATTTGCTTTTATGATCTTTTCTTCTGCCCTGCCGGCACAGCAGGTCTCCCTCTCCTATTATCTTCCCGACAGCGTCACGTACGATCCTGCGGTACCGGTGCCCTCGTCGGTGCTGGGTTTTGAGGTGGGCAGCTGGCACGTGACCCACGACCGGCTGGTGCAATATATGTATGCTGTGGCGAAGAGCTCCGACCGGGTGACGGTGCAGGAATACGGCCGCTCGTATGAGGAGCGTCCCCTGTTGTATGTGATCATCACAGCGCCGGAGAACCGCGGCCGGCTGGAGGAGATGCGCCGGGAGCACCTTACCCTGAGCGACCCTGCCCGCAGCGCTTCCACAGACCCTTCAAAGGTTCCCCTCGTAGTGCTGCTGAGCTATACCGTGCATGGCAACGAAGCCAGCGGGGCCAACGCCTCACTGCTGACGGTATATCACCTGGCGGCAGCACAGGACAAGGATCTGGAAGAATTTCTGAAGAACAACATCATCATCGTCGATCCCCTCATCAACCCCGACGGCTACAGCCGTTTCTCGGAGTGGGTGAACAGCCGCAAAGGCATGCATCCCTCCTCCGATCCGCTTACCGATGAGCTCAACGAGCCGTGGCCCCGCGGCCGGGGTAACCATTACTGGTTTGACATGAACCGTGACTATACGCTGCTGGTCAACCGGGAGAGCAGGGCCCGTGTGAAACAGTTCTACCGCTGGCGTCCCAACATCGTCACCGACCATCACGAGATGGGCTCCTCCTCCACTTTCTTCTTCCAGCCGGGGATCCCCTCACGCAACAACCCGGTCACCCCGCAGCAGAACTATGACCTGACCGCCCGCATCGCACAGTACCATGCCCGTTACCTCGACCGTCTCGGCAGCCAGTACTTCACCGAAGAGAGGTACGACGACTATTACTACGGCAAAGGCTCCTCCTTCCCGGATGTGAACGGCGGCGTGGGGATCCTCTTCGAGCAGGCCTCTTCGAGGGGACATGTGCGGCAGACCTCCAACGGTCTCCTCACCTTTCCTTTTGCCATCCGGAACCACCTTACGGTCAGTCTCTCCACCCTGGCAGCGGCCCGTGACCTGCGGACCGACCTGCTGAAATACCAGCAGTCGTTCTTTGCCACAGCCCTGCAGGAGGCAGAAAGATCCCCGGTAAAAGCGTATGTCTTCGGCGACCCGTCGGACCGCACCCGCACCCGCATGTTCGTACAGGTGCTGCAGGCTCATCAGATCGAAGTACACAGCCTCAAAAAAGAATACCGTGCCGGTAATGATCTCTTTACCCCCTCCTGCGGCTATGTGGTGGAGATGCACCAGCCCCAGTACCGCCTTATCCGGGCACTCTTCGAGGAGCCGACACGTTTCCGTGACAGCACTTTTTACGACGTATCCACTTGGACCTTCCCCCTGGCTTACAACATGCCTTTCGCTGCCGTAAAAGAGAGCAGGGCACTTACCTCCCTCCTGGGCGACAAGACCGGCGAGGTCAGCCTTCCGGAAGGACAGGTCCATGGGGATGCCTCCGCATACGGATATCTTTTTACCTGGAACGCATACAATGCGCCGCAGTTGCTCAACAGGATCCTCGCTGCCGGGTTACGGGCCAAAGTGGCCATGGCACCCTTCAGCTATAACGACGGAAAACTGAAAAAAGAATTCCCTTATGGTACGGTGTTCGTCCCGGTACAGAACCAGAAAAAGGATGCCCGGACCCTCTATGAGTTGCTCCGGGAAGGAGCTGCAGCCACCGGCGTGGATGTCTGGCCAGTCAGCACGGGCCTGACACCTTCGGGCATCGACCTGGGCAGCGGAAATATGGTTCCGCTGGAAGCGCCCCGTTCCCTGCTGCTCACGGGCAGCGGCGTCTCCAGCCTGGAAGCGGGAGAGGTGTGGCAATACCTCGACCTGCATGTGCAGATACCACTGACCATGGTGGAGCTCTCCCGCGCGGGAGATATTGATCTTTCAGGATTTAATGTCCTGATCCTGGCCGGCGGCAGCTACCGCTCCCTGCCGGCATCTTTCGAAGAGAAGCTTACACAATGGGTGAAAAAGGGAGGCACGGTCATCGCGCTGAAGACCGCCAACCGGTACCTGGCCGGGATACATCTGGCAGATCTTACCTTCAAACCGCCGGCCCGCCCCGACAGCAGCCGTCATTATCCTTACGAGCAGGCCTACCGCGGCGCAGCCCTTGAACGCATCGCAGGAGCTATCTTCAACACACACATCAGTCTGTCCCACCCCCTCGGGTATGGATACACACGTCCTGATGTGCCTTTTTTCAAGAACAGCACCCTGGCCGTGATACCGGTAAAAGGAGAGTATCATCAGCCTGTGATCTACGGGGAGAAACCCCTTCTCAGCGGTTATGCATCACAGAGCAACCTGAAACGGATCGCCGGCATGCCGGTGGTGGTCATCACCCCGCAGGGCCGGGGCCGCGTGATCAGTTTCATCGATGATCCTCTTTTCCGGGGCTACTTCTACGGTACACAAAAGATGTTCGCCAACGCTCTCTTCTTCCGCCAATTGATTCGATAGTTCTTTCCTGAGAAAAAGCAAAAGAAAAAAAGGCGCAGATCTGCGCCTTTTTATATTGTTATACAATATGCATCAGTTCAAAGGATTGGCTGTCACCTTGACTTTGATGAGGATGTTAAAGGTAAAAGAGACACCGTTCTTATCGCTCACCCCGGAGAGTGTGACGGTAAACTTTTTCTTTTCATCCAGGATCTTGTTGACCTTGTCCCATTCTCCGTTGTCATTGCCAAAGGTCACAGACTTGCCTTCCGTCAGCTTGAGCAGGGGCATATCCCATGATACCGATTCATTGTCCGATTCGATCGTCACTTTTCCCTGGGTAATGACCACAGGACCTCCCATGACCTTCTTCACCGTTCCGGTGACCTCCTGCACATCATAACCCTTCAGCTTATCATAATATTTATCGATGTCGGGGTCTTCGCGCGGATCTACCGTAGCTGATTCAGAGAACTCATAACCTTCCGCCATGACAGACTTGTCATTGCCGGCAGGAATAACCACGCCAATGTCTGCATTCATGCTGGCATCGAATGTTACATCGGTGAGGGATTCTATCTTATCACATGAGGTGAAGTATGAGATCGCGGCCAGTGTGATAAGACCTAATAAAATGTTGGTGATCGTTTTCATTGTAATTGTTTTTGGTTAATAATCGGGTACAAAGAACAAAAATCTTTTTTTCATTTACCCCTAAGATACCAAACGTTCATCAAAAAACAATAACATGTTCATGGGATATTTCAAAGTGATGAGACATCAAAAAACCATATACATCTATATACGGACAAAATAAGCCACCTTCTCCAGGGAAGTGATCAGATCATATTCTTCCAGGAAAACATCTTCAGGGACATCCAGCGGAACGGTAGTAAAGTTCATCAGGCCGCGCACGCCGGCCTCAACCAGCAGGGCGGTCGTCTCCCTGGCCACTTCCATCGGCACGGTAAGGATCGCGATCCCGATCTTGTGCTCCCGCACTCTGGCGGCGAGTTCCTCCACAGGATAACAGGGAATACCATTGATCTCACGCCCGGTCTTTTCCTTATCGATATCGAACAGCGCTTTCAGGTGGAGGGCCGGCCTTTTCCCTTTGAGATAATGGAGGATGGCCGTACCCAAATGGCCGACACCCACAATGGCGACATTTTGTCCCCGGGGATCATCCAGCACCTTCCCGATCGCCCGGATCAGTTCCTTTACCTTGTAACCTCTTCTTTGCACCCCCGAATAACCGATCAGCATAATGTCGCGCCGGACCTGCACAGCTGTATTGTTATGCATATCAGCCAGTTCATGCGAAAAGATATAATCTCTCCCACTATCCAGGTAGTTGATCAGCGTTCTCCTGTATTCACTCAACCGCTCTACCGTTTTGCGGGGTAATTTTTTCTTCATCAGCATACTTTTTGATCAATGAACAGCGAAATTAAAATTTAATTGTTAATTATTAAACAAAACCCTTACTTTTGCAACATAAAACAGAGACCTATACTCATCCCCAAAAAAACAGAGAGATGATAAAAAAGAACATACAGCGCATCATCCAGTACCGGATGTGCTTGTTAAAATTCCAGAACCTCGGTTTTGACCGTATTTTTTCATACACCCTGGCCCAGGAGATCGGGGTAAGTCCCGAGCAGGTCCGCAAGGATTTCTCCCAGTTCAACCTGCGTGGGAACAAGAAAGCAGGATACAAGATCCAGGAGATCCTGGACAGTATCAACGAGTTGCTCCACAAAGAGGATCTGCACAAGATCATCCTGGCCGGTCTGGGGAATATCGGCAAAGCCCTGGTCCAGTACAAAGGATTCATCAACCGCAACATGCAGCTGGTGGCCGGCTTTGATATCGACCCGGCCAAGCTGAAAAAGAACTGCCGCATTCCCGTCTTTCCTCCTGACGAGATGGCACGCGTCATCCGCGAGGAGAAAGTGGTCATCGGGATCATTGCTGTCCCGGAGCAGGTGGCCCAGGAAATATGTAACCAGATGGTGGAGGCAGGGATCCGCGGTATCCTCAATTTCGCTCCCATCATGCTGAAAACTCCTCCTGATGTAACGGTACAGAACATAAGCGTATGTAATGAACTGGAAGCGCTGATCTACATGACGGAGAAACAGGAAGAAACAAAATAAAGCTTCTCAGCTGTTCTCTCTGAGCCACTGATACCAGCGGTCCATACCTTCTCCTGTTTTTACCGACAATTCCAGGATCTCTATCTCCGGATTGACCTGGCGGGCATACTCCCTGACCTTCTCCAGGTCAAAATCAACATAAGGCAACAGATCGGTCTTGTTGATGATGCAGAGATGGGACGACCGGAACATCGTAGGATACTTGACCGGCTTATCATCCCCTTCGGGAACACTGATAACCACCACGCGTTTGTGCTCCCCCAGGTCAAACAGGGAAGGACACACCAGGTTCCCCACATTCTCGATCATCAGCACCGCCCCCTCAGGGATATCCATCTCCTTCACCGCCGTATGTATCATGCGGGCATCCAGGTGGCAGCCGTTGCCTGTGTTGATCTGTATCACCGGCACGCCCGTGGCATCGATACGTTCCGCATCATGCATGGTCTGCTGGTCTCCCTCGATGACAAAGAATTTTTTCTCCTCTTTCAGGTCCCGGATCGTTTGCTCCAGCAGACTGGTCTTCCCGGCCCCCGGGGAGCTGACCAGGTTGAATGCCGTAACACCCCTCGCCTCAAAATACCCCCTGTTACGCTCTGCCAGCAGATCGTTCCTGGAGAGGACATTCTGCTCCACGACGATCTCACGCGCCTCGTGGTGGTGATGATGGGATTGGCCGAGATCTTCCCCGTGATGATGGAGATGATCCTCCCCCTCCAGATGAAAATGTTCTCCTTCTTTACCCGGCTTCCGGAGGATGACTTCCTCATCCTCACTGCCGCAACCGCAGGTGTCACACATAACGCTTCGTTTTAAGTTCTTTTCAGCAAAGTTATACCTTTCCCCCCTGTTCAGCCATGATCTTTGTCAGTATATGTTATATTTTTCACATATCATTCTACCAGGATGGAGCGCAGCCGCATTTCATTCCCCCGCACGAGTTCCACCCCGGCCTGTCCACACCGTGGGCAATCGGAGAAGAGGGAATCCGAGGGAAAAACATGCCCGCAGGCGCGGCATCTCACCTCGCCCGGTATGGGAATGATCTTCCAACGGGCCTTTTCGCACAGGGTGCCGGCCACCGCCTCTTCCATGGCAAAATCCAGGGCTTCGGTCACCACGCCGGAAAGTTCTCCCACCTCTATCTCCATTTCCAGCACTCTCTGCGCCTCCTCTTTGGCAGCATATTCCTCCGCCAGGTCAACAATACTCATGGCAATGGACAATTCATGCATCGCTTGTATTTTTATGATCTTTTTGTTTGGAAATTAACAAAAAAAATATTATTATGGAAAAGATTTTTATCAGGAAATATTCAGGTTTAAGAACATAATAATAAGTCATATGGAAAAGTTAGCCTTAAACGTCAAATGCCCGCACTGCAAGAAGTCGCTGATGGATCCCTATCACCGCATTCACGACAAGCCGAGCATCCTGCTGGATGTAAAGACCGACCACGGGGAGGGAAAGCTTCGTCTGTGTGCCTACTACGGATGTTACACCCACGAGAGCACCATAGAGCTGAAAGAGGGAGAGATCGTTCATGTTTACTGTCCGCACTGTCATCAGGAGCTGGTGAGCCAGAGCAAGTTCTGCAGTGAATGTAAAGCGCCGATGATCCCGCTGGCCCTGCAACGCGGGGGCCGGGTATATGTATGTTCCCGTGTGGGATGCAAGAAGCATTTTCTCTCTTTTGAGAACATCTCCGAAGCCCTTACCCGCCTTTACAACGAGTACGGTGATTTCTGATATATGTTATTGCTGCCGACCCGCCCCCTTGATCCCCTGGTGCCGTCGCCATCTTTCGATCACGACTCCGGGATTCTCGCTATGCTCCAACAGCTCAGAAATTGGCTTTGGCACCCAAGGAAAGGGGGAAAGCCCCGCACACACTGGTATATTCACATAGGAATCAGGGTTATGATAGATCTTTCAGGAATTACCTGATTTATCCCTAACATATGCGCGGCAGTTGTTCTCCTGCCAGCATATCCACAATCCTTCTTCCTCCTATCTCTGTTTCCATGACCACCTTGCCCGGGTGGTCATGCGTTATGGTTCCGATGATACAGGCTTTGCGGCCGCGGGGATCCTGCCGTAGCAGGGCCACGGTCCTGTCCGCTTCTTCTGCCGGCACCACCATCACCACCTTCCCTTCGTTGGCCAGGTAGAGGGGATCAAACCCGAAGACCTCACAGATATTCTTCACCTCCGGCCGCACCGGCAGGGCAGACTCCGGGAGATCAATGCCCAGGGAGGTCCTTTCGGCCAGGTCGCATAACAGCGTGGCCAGGCCCCCGCGTGTGGGATCCCGCATGAACCTCACCGGCACCTTCTCCTCCAGGACCCGTCCGATCATTTTGTTCAGCGGGGCTGCATCGGAGACGATCTCCCCGGAGATGTCGAGATGCTGCCGGGCCGCCAGGACGGCCACACCATGATCGCCCAGGAAGCCGTTGACGATGATCCTGTCACCGGCCTGCACGTCACGGGCATGACTGATGCCGCGGTACCGCGGGTCAAGTACCCCGATCCCGGCCGTGTTGATGAACAGCTTGTCGCAGCTGCCGTGCTCCACCACCTTGGTGTCGCCAGTGACGATGGCCACCCCCGCTTCACGGGCCGTATCTGCCATCGAGCTGACCACACGTTCCAGTTCCTCCAGCGACAAGCCTTCCTCCAGGATGAAAGAGGCACTCAACGCCAACGGGCGCCCTCCCGACACCGAGAGGTCGTTGACCGTGCCACACACGGCCAGGTGGCCGATATCGCCCCCGGGAAAGAAGAGCGGGCTCACCACGTAAGAGTCGGTGGTAAAGACCGTCATCCCCGGCGGCAGATCCAGCAGGGCAGCATCGGTCTCAGCCGTGAGCACTTCGCCGCCGAAATGCTTCATGAACATGTCGCGGATCAGTTCCTGCGACATCCTGCCGCCACTGCCGTGCCCGAGTAAGATCGTTTCTTTTTTCATGAGTGTATTTTTATGTTTTTGGTCATTCGACGTTCGTCATTCGAACCTGAAACCTGAAACTTCCTTATGCCTTATGCCTTATGCCTTATGCCTTATGCCTTTAGTACAGTTGTCATTAGTTCGCTTCGCTCACGAAATTTACTCGCTGCTTTGCCTGCCGAAGTCCCGGCATTTAGGGACGAAGGCTGGCGCTCGTGAAATTAGTCCCGACTACGTTGGGATGAAATTAGGTAGAAATTAGCTCACTATGTTCGCGAAATTAAGTAGTTGATTTCTCCCCATCATTCCATTATTCCATTATTCCTTCCTTATTCCTTTTGCCTTTATACTTTTGCCTTATACTTATACCATGCCTGGCAGGCTCCTTCGGGCGATACCATGCAGGCGCCGGCGGGTGTGGCCGGGGTGCACACGCTGCCGAAGAGAGGGCAGTCGACCGGTTTTTTCACCCCTTTCAGCACTTCTCCGCAGATACATCCTTTGGGCTCGATGGTCTCCTCCACTTCCACAGGGATCATCCTTTCCGCATCATGGCGGGCATATTTCTCCCGCGGGGCCAGACCGCTGGCGGGGAGGATGCCCAGCCCGCGCCACCAGTCATCCCGCAGACCGTACACCTCGTTCATCATCCTGAGCGCGGGGATGTTTCCCTCCGGCCGCACCACCCGCTTGTACTGGATCTCCACGGACGGTTTTTTTCCTTCCACCTGCCTCACTAACATGAGGATCGACTCAAGGATATCCACCGGCTCAAAGCCGGCGATCACGCAGGCTTTGCCATATTTTGAGGCAATGTTTTCGTATATGGAGGTGCCGGTGATGGTGCTCACATGCCCCGGCGCCAGGTATCCGTCGAGGGACACGCCCTCGTCGATGAGGGTCTCCATGGCCGGGGGCATGATCTTGTGGGCGCTGTAAACAAAAAAGTTCTCCACCTTGTTGTTAAAAGCATATTGCAGTGCCCCGGCCGTCACAGGGGCGGTGGTCTCAAAGCCGATGGCCAGCAGGATCACCCTTTTGCCGGAGTTCTCCCTTGCGATCTTCACCGCATCCAGCGCCGACCAGACGATGCGTATG
>WFRO01000279.1 GCA_015486475.1 Bacteroidales bacterium | reverse complement strand
CTTCGCATCCACTGCTCCTCTGGCCTATACGTATGGGTGCTGGGTGCAGGGTACTGCCCGCCCGGATGAACGGAGTCATCCGTTCGGACGGGGGTGCTGGGTACGGGAAAGAAAGCGATGATGCGATGATGCGGACAACAACTCCACACTCCACACTCTAAGTACTCCAAACTTCCATAAGGTACAGGGTCTTGGATCAATAATGCTTCCCGCCCGGACGACGTCCGTTCGGACGTGGAATGCTTGAATGAATGATTGATTGATTAAAGAGCCCTAAGCCCTTAACTTTTAACTTTAGCGCACTTTTAACTTTAGGCACTCCAAGTACTCCACACTCCAAACTTATTATATGATCAGGGTGACGGGAAGGCTGTATAATATGTTGTTTCAGGGTTGCTGAGTTTATCGAAGTAGGTTACTGAGTTGAAGTATGATTGACCGATCACTAATGCACTTAATAAGCATTTATAGCCTCTCAGGATACAATCTGATGCCGAGCCATTGCTGCAGCCTTTGGATCACCTCATCCCTCTGACCGGCCGGCAGGTTACGGATACGGGTGCCATGCGAGCCGCCGGGCTTGAAGATCTGCAGGGCATCGGCTTTGCCGTGCAGCCGTACGGCCGTGGCCGACCAGGTATCCGTTCCTCCGTAAATGTAGATAAAATGATCCCCTTTGTCCTGCAGGAAAGCATTGATATCATGCATGATCGCCACATCATCTTTCAGCTTTACGTGTTGCGGGGCCGCAAAACGGAAAGTGGTATCCTGCACATGCCTGATCTGCCCCCGGTACCGGGACGGGCGGTAACCGTAATATCCCAGTTGGGTCATGGCCTGATAAAAGAAAGGCTCGAAATACCGGATCCCGGCATCCGAAAAGTAATTGAAGATGTTCGCTTTGCGCAGGAAAGCGAACAAGGTGTCAGCGGGAGCATGATCGCCGGGGATATCGCTGCATTTCATTCCCCATTGCCAGAAAGCAAAAGGGAATTCCAGCACGGCGTATTCATAAGCCGTACTGTCCCCGCCCACCCGTTTCCAGGTATAGCCTTTGTCACGGGCTTCTTCTTCGAACAGGGGAAAGATCTCTTTTCGCTCTTTCAGCAGCCGCATCTGAAAAGCGTGGATCCGGTGGCGGCACGCATCGCTCCCGACGGTATCCAGGAATGTAAAGATGCGCGGGTCCACCACCGAAAAATTCAATGGCCCCACATAAGGGACACAAATATCCGCATCATCAGGATAGAAATACTTGAAATACATGGTGGTCTGTCCTCCCTTGCTGATGCCGGTGCTGATCCATTGGGCGGGCCAGGCTGCTTTGAACAGCTCATAGATATGATGATGGTCGGCCGCCGCCTGTTGTATGGTCAGATAGCGCCAGTCGAGGCTGTCGGGGACGGATCTGCCAAAGTAGCGGTGTTCGACAATGATCTGGTTGGACCTTGTCAGACGGGCCAGCTCCGTAACATAGTTGCGGTTGGCCGCATAGCCCTCGGTCACCATCACCACCGGCTGCAGGGAGTCGCAATATGAGACCCATATACGCTGCTTAAAAGTCCCTTTCCATTTGTGCCGGTGGTCGAGTGGCTGGGGGATCATCACCTCCCAGGCATCCCTGAACATGGAATCCGCGCTGATCCTGTGCACCTCGGCGCCGGGGATCTTCCGGAGCAGGTCATAGACAGAGACCTGCTGGGCCGGAACGGGAAGGACCCACAAGCAGAAAAGAAGAATAAAGAATAAAGAACGAAGGCCTCCTCTGCCGGGATCACGGAGGCTAAAAATGTAAAAGGATGATCGACGGACCATTATTGCTGCCTGTTTAGCTTAATTATCACCTGTGAAAATCCTCCCCGATGAACTCCAGGCCGGCTTCCAGACCCGTACGCCAGTACAACCAGGTATGTTTCCCGTCCCTGACACGGTATTCATGGGGCAGGCCGATGTCCCGCATCTTCACATGCAGGGCGGAGTTGCCCCGGTACAGAAAGTCATCATCTCCCACATCCAGATACCAGCGGACGGTTTTGAGTTTATCAAGGGGCTGGGTATCCAACAGATCCATGGGACTGAAAGCTTTCCAGGTAGGGGTAAGCCTTTTTTCTCCGGTGAGGTTTTTGCCAAAAAGAGAACCGAAATAATTGTTGTACTCCCTGTCACCCATCCGGGCCACACCTTCGTCGGTGATGGTACCGGAACTGAAAGCCACAGCAGCAGTAAACATGTCCGGGTGGCGCATGGCGATCTGGAGGGACCCGTAGCCCCCCATGGAAAGACCGGCTATGCCGCGGTACTGCTTTTCCGGCCGGGTACGGTAAGTCTTGTCAATATACGGTATGAATTCTGTAATGAACATCTTTTGCCAGGGCTTTTTCCCTGTATAATCATTCACATACCAGGTCACCTTTCCGTCCGGCATCACCAGGATCATGGGCGGTATCCTGCCTTTTGCGATCGCCTCTCCGGCGATACGGTCAGCCTCGCCGAACTGCAGCCAGCCCGTATCATCATCCGAGAAACCATGCAGGAGATAAACCACCGGATAATGTCTGTGGTCCGTGTCATATCCGGGAGGCAGATAGATAGTATAACGCACATCACCCATCAGGGTGCTGTGGAAGATCAGCCCCTCTGTTACCTGGCCTCCCCAGGGAGACTGTGCGTTAAGAAAGGATCCCGAAAACAGAAATATTCCTGCGATCAAAAAGCCGATAAACATTCTTTTTTTCATCATATCTCGTTTTTTTATTTGCAATTCGACGTTCATCCTTCATCATTCATCGATCATCGTTCATCGATCGTCGTTCCATCTAAGCCACGCAGCCGCATCTTCCGTCCACCGGGCTGTATGTTCGCTTTTGTTGATGGCCAGAGAGAAACCATGCCCGCCCGTGGGATAGATGTGCATCTCCACCGGCACCTTGTGTTTT
>WFRO01000278.1 GCA_015486475.1 Bacteroidales bacterium | reverse complement strand
GGGGATGGGTGATCAGCAGGGCGTCGGGGATGCGGTTGCCGTGCCGCAGCAGGAAAGGCACGATGCCGTGTCCCGCGTCCACCAGCAGGTCCATGACCACCTTGCCGGCCTCATCCTTCCGCAGGAGGGAGTAGGAGGCATTGGCATAGTCGGGCGCCCCCGGCAACGAGTAGAAGGGATGCACCTGTGCGATGGGCACCGGCCAGGCATTGCCCCGCCCGTTGATCCGCAGATGGTAACTCATAGGAATACTCTTTTGCACTTACCGGCAAAGATAAGATTTCTCCGGTCTGTTCCTATTTGACCGACTTCACAAATTTGGCAGCTTTCAGTGTTTTCGGCTGGTTGTCATTGGCCAGGTTCCCGGCATCGCCGTAAAGGAAATAGATATCCCTGTCCAGGGCCTGCACGGCAGCAGGCCGGGAGCCACCGGAGAAATCACCGGAAAGGACCGCCCAGTTGCTGCCGTCATAGCGGTAAATGGAAGGATAGATCTTCTGGGCCGACTCAAAAGTGGTGGAGACTATAAAAAGGTTGCCATCCTGATCCACGGTCAGGGCCTGGGGTTCCAGGAACCAGGTGGAACCATCAGGCACCAGGCTCTCTACCGTGGTGGTGGAGGTGATCTTAAAGACGCCTCCCGGCCATTCGTTCCAGTCCTGACTGTTGCTTATGAAGTAGAGGGGATTACTCCCGTTGCCTCCCAGCCGGATATCCATCAGGTAGTCGGCGGTCCAGTCAAGGACGGTCTGCCACACGGAACCATCCCATCGTTTTACATGCAGCGTCGAGTTGGTGGCACTGTTTTCCGTGAGATAGGACACGTACAGCGATCCTCCGATATTGGTCAGTTGCAGACTGAACACATTTTCCCCGCTGGTCAGGTAGCCGTTGTTGTCCCCGCCGCAGGCCTGCCAGGCTGAGCCGTTCCATTTCAACACTTTCAGGTTATAATCCGGCGCCTCGGTGATGGCGAGGTAAGGTTTGTTATCATCCAGGCTCATATCCACAGAGACAGAGGAAGGACTCCCGCCGGCGCCCAGGTTTTTCAGGGTCAGGTTCTCCGACCAGTTGTTGTTATCCCAGGCATATACGTACAATGAGTCCTGGTCGAGGGCGGCCACCCACAGCTTATTATCCGCCAGGGTAAAATCCATCTGATACAGGGAGGTCGAATTGAGGAGGTCGGCGGGATAAGTACCTCCCGGCAGTTCCCACTCAGCGCCGTTAAAACGGTAAACGGCCGGCACACCATGTTCCGCTGTGGCATCTTTTATTACGCCGGCCCACACCGATCCTTCATAACTTTTCGTCCTCACAAAAGCGATACTCCCCGATGTTGAAGAAACCACGTCGTTGACAGGCAGCCGGGTATAATCCACCGGGCCGGGACCATTTTCCGGGGCCACCGGTTCCGAATAGGTATCCACATAGTTTTCATATACTTTCTGCCCGTTCTCATCCATGCAAAAATAGAAGATCCGGTACATCACCTTATATTCCGGGTTATCGCCCGGGTTTTCATCCGTATATTCCAGATAGGTATTGTCATTTTGCGGTTTCTGATAGATCGTATTGAAATCTCCGGTCCCGTTATTTCTCCTTAGCACAAAATACTGGAACCCACTGGTATTATTATAACCTATCCCCTGGGGATTTTCCCAGGACACCTTAACACCTCCGTTCTGTACCCTTTCTGCGGTCACGCTCACCGGCGGAGGATCGGCTGCCCATCCGTCGCCATCCGCTTCGACAGGCTCGCTGTCATCATCCACGCTGGAGCCGGCCACGATCCTGTACCGGAAATGTTTCCCGGGAGGCATCTGCCCCTGCGGCAGATCTGAGCCAATATCATAAGCCTGCCCGTCACCGGTTTTCACGGGGCCGATGCCCTGCCAGGTCCCCTCCTGCGGGTCCATACGTTCGATATTGTAATATTCAGCATGATCCACAGGATCCCATGTCAGGAAGACCACCCCCGCATACGTTCCCTGCGAGGCATGGAAATTGGGAGGTTGCTTCAGATGGATCTCTTTGTCACACGATGAAAGGAAAAGACCGGAAACCAGCAGGCTCCCGATCGCCGTCTTCAGGATCAGATGTTTAAACATGACATTAAATTTATCAATAAGAAACTCCTCAACTCCGACAAGTCGAACTCTTCAACTCTTCAACTTATCAACTTATCAACCCTTCAATCAACTCAATGTCTTAAACGTTTTTTCACCGGATCAGTTTCATTTCTTTCAATAAATATCCGGCTCCGGCGTATTTATCTATGAGGAAGAGGGCGTAGCGTATGTCGAGGGAGATGTTGCGGCACTGGGCCGGGTTGTACATCAGGTCGCTCATCACGCCCTCCCAGGCCCTGTCGAAGTTGACGCCTATGAGGTTGCCTTCGGCGTCGATCACCGGGCTGCCCGAGTTGCCGCCTGTGGTGTGGTTGGTGGCGATGAAGCACACCGGCATGCGTCCTTTCTCGCCGTAAGGCCCGAAGTCCTTGTTACGATAGAGTTCTTTCAGCTTCTCCGGCACATGATAATCGTAGATAGCCGGGTTGTCCTTCTCCATGACCCCTTTGAGGGTGGAAAGATGAAGGTAATATACCGCATCGCGCGGCTCATAACCTTTCACCTGGCCATAGGTGACCCGCAGCGTGAAGTTGGCATCGGGATAGAGATGTTCCCCTTTGTGATAGGCCAGCTGTCCGGCCATGTACAGACGGTCGAGCCGTTTCTTCTTCAGCTCCAGTTGCTGCAGCGGAGTGGAGATCTTTGCCGCGAAAATACCGCTTACCTCATCTGCCAGCATATAAGCCGGGTCCTTTTTCAGCTTTTTCAGGGAGGAAGGGGTGAAACCGTCCAGGAACTGCCGCATCTTCGCAGCGTCGGCAAAAAGGGTTTTCTTGTAGAAGGCTTTCATGTATTTTTCCTCTTTCCCCTGCCATTTGATCAGGGAGGCCGGCCAGTATTCCTGCGGCATGTTCTCCTCATACATCTTCAGCAGGGCCAGGAAAAGCTGTTGGTCCACCTGCACATCATAATCCCTGAAAAACATCTCCGTTCTCTTTTTCAGTGCCTCCACCTGTGCCTTCACTTTTTCTTCCGGGTAGTTCAGGCTGATCATATCCTCCAGCACGAGGAAGCTCCGGGCCAGGCCGACCGCCTCAATGCCATACCGCAGGAAGACCTCCGAGATATAGGAGGAGTTCAGCCGGTAGCGGCCGTATTCGGGATAGAGTTTTGCATATTCCTCCAGCAGGGACCCGTATTTTGCCTTGCGTTGGGGGTCCTCATCGGCCCAGGCCTGGAATTTTTTCTCGAACGCTTGTTTCTTAGCGATGGCATCCAGCTTATCCAGCCCCCTGATCTCTCCTTTCCAGCGCTTCCAGGAGTTGCTGATGCGGGCATTCTTGGCAGCATATTGGATCCGCACCTTCGGGTCTGCATTCTGGGCCGCATTGATGATCTCCAGTTTCTTATCCCGGATGCTGATCAGTTTCGGATAGAGCTCGTCCACCAGCATCTGCAGGTGGTAAGAGGGCTCATACTCATAAGTGCTTCCCGGGTAACCGAAGACCATGGTGAAATCGCCCGGATGCACCCCTTTCAGGGAGATGGGAAAATAATATGCCGGATGGTAGGGTTGGTTCCCTTTGGCATATTCTGCCGGCTCATTGTCTTTGCCGGCGTAGATGCGGAAGAGGGAGAAGTCGCCCGTATGGCGCGGCCACATCCAGTTGTCGGTATCGCCGCCGAACTTGCCGATGGCCGAAGGGGGCGCCCCCACGAGCCGCACGTCTTTGTACACTTTCTGCACGATCAGGAAGTACTGGTTGCCCAGGTAGAAAGGCTTCACCTGTGCCTTGTATATCGTGCCTTTCACCGCCTCTGCGACGATCTTTTGGCTTTCTTCCCGCACCACTTTCTCTCTTTCCTCCTCGCTCATCTGATCATTCACCTTTGCCAGGATGCGCTGTGACACATCTTCCATACGCACCAGGAAGGTAACGGTCAGGCCGGGGTTGGGCAGCTCTTCCGCACGGGACATGGCCCAGAAGCCGTTGGTGAGGTAGTCATGCTCCACCGTGGAG
>WFRO01000277.1 GCA_015486475.1 Bacteroidales bacterium | reverse complement strand
TTCCTTGGGTTGCTGTACCTCCTTTTTGGGTGTTTTTTTTGCCGGGGGCGGGGGGGTGCTGGCGGGCGGCGTGGGCGCCGGCTCCACCAGGCCGCCGCCGGTATTGTCTGTGCCGAAGTTGATCAGGATGGCCTGCTCCTCCGGAAGGGGGAGCGGTGTGTGGAACCCGAAAAGGACCAACAGGAGTATCAGGCATACGTGGAAAATGATCGTAGCGACGATACCTCTGGTATGTTTTTCCTTTCCGGTCATGGTATTATCGTGCAGTGGTTGCCAGCACCAGCTTGTAACCGTTCCGTTTGGCGATGTTCATCACATCCACCACGTACTGCACAGGAATGGTCCTGTCGACGTGCAGGGAGACATAGATGTCCTTGTTGTTACCGATCTTTTGCTGCAGCACCGTCTCCAGATCACTGAAGGGCACCTGCTTATCCTCCACATAGTACTTCAGGTCTTTGGTGATGGAGACCGTGGTGAAAGGTTTGGCGGAGGTCTGGTTGGCGCTGCGCGGCAGCAGCAGCTTCAGCGCCGTGGGACTGATCAGCGTGGAGGAGATCATGAAAAAGATCAGCAGCAGGAAGATGATGTCGGTCATCCCTGACATGCTGAAACTCGGACTGACCTTATTTCTTGATTCTATGGCCATGGCAGTTCTTCTATTCTTCGTCTACGGGTTCGTTGAGGATATCCATGAACTCGGAGGTGCGGGCTTCGAGGAGGAAGACCACCTTCTCCACCCGGGCCACCAGGATGTTATAGGCAAAGTAGGCGATGATCCCTACGATAAGACCGGCGACGGTGGTGATCAGGGCGGTATAGATACCGTCGGAGAGGGTGGTGATGTCCACGTTGTTACCGGCGTTGGCCATGTCGTAGAATGCTTTGATCATCCCGATGACGGTGCCGAGGAACCCCAGCATGGGGGCGCCGCCGGCCACGGTGGCCAGGGCTGGCAGCCCTTTCTCCAGGTTGTATATCTCCAGCCGGCCGGCATTCTCGATGGCGGCATGCACATCCTGGATGGGACGGCCTATGAGACGGATCCCCTTGCCCAGCATGCGGGCGACAGGATTGTCCTGCGACTCACACAGCGTCAGCGCCGACTCGATCTTGCCCTCGTGGATATAATCCTTGATGCGGTTCATCAGCGTATCATCCTCCCGTGCTGCCCGCCGGATCACAAAAAACCGGTCAAAGAAAATGTATATGGCGATCAGCGAGAGGAAGAAGATCAGCAGATTGACCCATCCGCCTTTCATGGCCAGGTCCCAGTAAGACATCGTCAGTTCGCCCGCCTGTCCTGTGGTGTCGGCGACGGAGATCTGTGCTAGTAACATCATTGAATTCATAGAATTTACATTTATCACGAAAGTATAAAAAAAACGGGATATAACAGATAATATTACATCCCGTGTTGATCAATCATTTTTGTTCATCATTTATTTGATCAGATAGTAAACCAGAGATCCGCCCAGAAAGCCTGAGAGAGCCAGCAGGCTTATGCGTTTCATATACCAGATGAAGTCGATCTTTTCCAGACCCATGGCGGCCACGCCGGCGGCGGAACCGATGATCAGAATGCTTCCGCCCGTACCTGCGGTATAGGCCAAAAACTCCCAGAAGAGGCCGTCCTGGACGAACATTTTGGCCCATTCCAGGGTGGCAGGATCGGTGATCTGTGCCAGCGACAGGGCATCGTGGACAGGGTACATGCCCATGCCGGCAGCCGTGAGCGGCACATTGTCGACAATGGAGGAGAGGAGCCCTATGGCCATATCTATGAAGTAAATGTTATGGAGTTTTTCATCCAGGTACATGGCCAGCATGTGCAGGATGCCGGCCGACTGCAGGGCAGCGACAGCCATCAGGATCCCCAGGAAGAAGAAGATCGTGGGCGTATCCACCTTGCGCAGCGTATTGGTGATCATACATTGTTTTTTCTTCTCGGGAGCAGAGCTGTGGTGTAACAAGTCGGTGACGATCCACAGCACACTCAGACCCAGTAACATGCCCATGTAAGGAGGCAGGTGGGTGAAAGTCTTGAACACCGGGACCGAGAGCAGAGCGCCCACGCCCAGGAAAAAGATAAGTTTCTGTTGACCGGCAGAGGTGCTGGCATTCGGATGCATCTCTGTCTCTTCAGGCAACTCAAAGTTCCCTTTTTCAAAGAAAGAAACGATGATCAGCGGGATGAGCATGTTGACCAGGCTGACCAGGAAGATGCCCTTGATGATCCCCCAGGCAGTGATCTGACCTCCTATCCACAGCATGATGGTGGTCACATCCCCGATGGGCGACCAGGCTCCGCCGGCATTGGCCGCGATTACGATCATGCTGGCAAAGAACCAGCGGTCTTTCCTCTCCTTGATAAGCTTGTTCAGCAGGGTGACCATCACAATGGTGGTGGTCAGGTTGTCCAGAGCTGCAGACATGAAGAAGGTGATAAAACTGAGGATCCACAAGAGTTTGGCTTTGTTGGTCGTGCTGATCTTGTCAGTGATAAGTTTGAATCCGTTGTGCGAGTCGACCGTCTCCACAATGGTCATGGCACCGAACAGGAAGAAAAGGATCTCTGCCGTATCTCCCAGGTGTTCAACGATCTCATGCTCGACAATGAACCTGCGGAACTGTTCATGCAGCGGAAGTTTTGTAACCTCAGGGAAACGTTGCAGGAAATCTTCGAAAAAATGATTCCCCGGCAGGATACTCCCGGCACCGAACATCAGGATCATCCACAGGAACACACTTAACAGAAGCGCAGAGGCTGCTTTATCTACCTTGATAGGGTGTTCCAGGGCAATGGCAGTATAACCCAGGATAAACACGATAACCATTAACAACAACATAGACATGATCAATACGTTTTAAAGCGTTCAGGATCTCGGTAAAAAACGCAGCGAAAATAGTTTCTTGGAACCAGTTTTCCAAATAATAAAGTAAACTTGCAGGAAAGAGGCATGCCGCAAAAGGAAAGAGGAGTTTATTTTTTGTTTTTCCTGTCTTTCTTTTTTGTCTTATTCCCTTCTTCTTCCTTCTTGCCGAACAGTTTTTGCCAGTAACCTTTGAAAAGCTTGTCCCAGGAGCTGAACTCTTCCCGGTAGAAGATCCCGATGCCACTGGTGTAGGGAGCGGTCTCGTAAAGATAGTTGTCGTTGGCCCGGGTGAAGGCTTTGACACGCAGTTTGCCATTCCTGGTGATCTTTGCATCCACCTGAAAATCTCCGACGATGTTACTGCTGTTTTGTGTGGGAGCGCCGTTTTGTGTGTTAAAGTCGATGTTGCCGCTGATGGAGATCCTGTCGTTGAGCAGCTGGGTGGAAAGAGCTACTTCTACCTGCTCCGGGGTGACCTCGTCTCCCGGATGGTAGGAGAAGCCTACATCAAAGTCCTTGCTGATCTGGGAAAGCCAGGAGCTCAGCTGGTTGGATAACACCTCAGTGGTGGTGACCCCCAGTACACTGGCCCCTCCGAAAGAGGGTTGCTGGTTATAGACCGGATTGGGATAAAAACTGTTGATGATCAACAGAGAGAGGAACTGTTTGCTGAGCTCTTCTTCCGAGCTCATGGCGTTATGCACTTTGGAACGGGTGTCTTCATCCACCGTCGGCAGTTCAATGTTGAAGCCGATCCTTGGATCGTTCAGGCTGCCTTTCAGCAGGATCTGACATTCTACTGGGACTCTTTTCTTGTAGTTATCATCAAAGAAAAGGGGGTAGAGGGAGGTTTTCAACGGATAGACAGCCAGGATGTCCAGATGGGCATCCAGCGGATCCCCGTTCCATGTGATCTTGCCTCCGTTCTCCAGGCGGAACTTTTTATTGATCACTTTTTGCAGGGTGAACCGGTAAGTCCCTTCATCGATGATATATTCTCCGTAAAGATTAAAATCCCCGTTCCGGTGTACTTCCATACGCAGGTTGCCATGGCCCTTTCCGTAAAGGGTTCCGCCGGCAGCCGGATCGAAAAGAAGGGTCACCTCGGCGTCGGGGGTGACGTTGAGGTCGAGATTGAAGGTCATCTCGCTGGTTGCGATCTTCTTTTTTTGTCCGTGTCTTGTGTGGTGGGGTGGGGTCTTGCTCTTCTTGTGACTGACAAAATGGATGTAATCGGTTTCGATGGTCTGTCCTTTTGATTCGCTCAGGGGAAGGGTGATCGTAGTGTTCGGCATGGTACGGGC
>WFRO01000276.1 GCA_015486475.1 Bacteroidales bacterium | reverse complement strand
GGGATCTGGACAAAGCCTACACGGAAAAAACAGGGCTGAAGGCTGACTTTTATGTGGCGGAGGTAGGTGACGGGGTGAAGAAGCTCCCCGCCCGGATGAACGGTGTCATCCGTTCGGACGGGGAAGCTTGATGCTTGATGCTCGAAGTGCCGCAGATCGGAGATCTGCGAGCATCCTCGCAACTCTATAGAATCGAAGATCCTAAGAGTTGCGGGACTCGAAAGTTGAAGGAGTAAGAGGAAAAAGAAAAAGATTTTTACGACCATAACACTAACCTAAAAACGCTGGCATATGGAAAACTCTTTCATGCTCGGATGGATCGATTATACGATCATCATCATTTATTTTGCATTTGTGCTGGGCATAGGCTGGGCACTGAAGAAATTCATGAAGTCGTCGAAAGCCTTCCTGGAGGCAGGCCGTTCGTTGCCTGCCTGGGTGACAGGACTGGCCTTTATCTCGGCCAACCTGGGAGCCCTGGAGGTGATCGGCATGGCTGCCTCGGGAGCCAAGTACGGGGCCACGACGATACACTTTTACTGGCTGGGGGCCATCCCGGCCATGATCTTCCTGGCCATCTTCATGATGCCTTTTTATTACGGCTCTAAGGCCCGGTCGGTACCGGAATACCTCAAGTTGCGTTTCGATGAGAAAACCAGGGGTTTCAACGCTTTCTCCTTTGCGCTGATGACCATTTTCGCTTCGGGGATCTCGATGTACGCGCTGGCCCTGCTGGCCCAGACCATCCTGCCCTTTCATTTCACCGTGAACGTCCTGGGATGGCACATGACCCCCTTTGATGTGTATCTCTTTATCTCGGCCTTCATCGTGCTGCTGTACACCTATCTGGGCGGTCTCTCCTCGGCCATCTATAACGAGGTGTTGCAGTTCTTCCTGATCGTGATGGGTTTCACGCCGCTGGTGATCCTGGCGCTGATCCACATCGGCGGATGGGAAGGGCTGAAGACCCAGCTCGACGTGGTAGCCACCTCCAACGGCTTCCAGCCCGGCGCCTGGACCCACACCTGGAAGTACATGGGTCATGCCGCGACCAACCCCATGGGAGTCGAGTGGTTCGGCCTGATCATGGGCCTGGGCTTTGTCCTCTCCTTCGGTTACTGGGGCACCAACTTCCTCGTGGTGCAGCGTGCCATGGCCGCCGGCGACATGACCGCCGCCCGCAAGACCCCGCTCATCGGCGCCATCCCCAAAATGTTCATCCCCTTCCTGGTCATCCTCCCCGGCATGATCGCCATCGCCATGACCATGGACCCCTCGATCGATTTCTCCCTGCCCATGAAAGGGAACAGTTATAACTATGACACCGTCATCCCCATGCTGTTGAAGTCTTACTACCCCATCGGATTGCTGGGGCTGGGCATCACTGCTCTTTTTGCCAGCTTCATGTCGGGGATGGCAGGTAATGTCACAGCCTTCAATACGGTGTGGACCTATGATATCTACCAGAGCTACATCTACTCCAAAGGATCTGATAAACACTACCTGAAGGTGGGACAGTGGACCACCGTGGTGGGTGTCCTGCTGAGTATCCTGACCGCTTATGTGGCGCGGGTGTTCAACAATGTCATGGACTTCCTGCAGCTGATCTTCGCCTTCATCAACGCGCCTTTGTTCGCCACCTTCCTGCTGGGGATGTTCTGGAAACGCACCACCGGTCACGCGGCTTTCTACGGCCTGTTATCGGGAACTTTCATCGCCGCCATCCATCACGGGCTCACCCAGCCTGCCGGAGCCACCTCGCTGGTGAAAGGAGGATGGCTGGTGGGTGGTCACCCCATCCATGTCTATCCCAGCGAAATGGCCCAGAACTTCTGGACCGCCATTTTCGCCTTCTCGCTCGCCCTCATCCTGACGGTCATCATCACCCTGATGACCAAACAGAAAAAATCGGAAGAGGAGCTGAAAGGACTGGTTTACTCCCTGACGCCCAGGATCGTGAACAAAGACGTTCCTTTCGTACGCTCTCCCGAGTTCCTGGCTATCTGTGTAGGCGCTGTAGCCATCGTCCTCACAATTATTTTCTGGTAAACCTTAAAAACACTGAATCATGGGACTGGATATTAAAATACCGATCGGAATGCTTTTCTCCATCCTGGGCCTGCTGCTCACCATTTATGGGGCAGCCACCAATGGAGAAGCCATGTACCATCGTTCGCTGGACGTCAACATCAACCTGTGGACAGGACTCTTCATGCTGGCCTTCGGACTCTTCATGCTGTTGCTGGCCTGGCTGGACAAAAGAAAAGAGAACAAAAGCACGGAATGATCCGTGCTCCCGGCATAAAAAAAGCAGCCCCAGGCTGCTTTTTTTATTTTTGGACTACCACTTTGCGGGTCCAGGTGTAACGCCCCGATACCATCCGGAAGAGCCAGACCCCATCCGGCAGCACAGAAGCATCAAAACGGTAAGGCGCCACCGGCAAGATCTTCTCCATCACTTTCCGGCCCGCCAGGTCCATGACCTCAAGATGCAGCTCCCCGGCAACCACCGGCAGATGGATACTGATCATCCCACTGGCGGGGTTCGGATAGATGATCACCATCCCCTCCTTCTCAGGATCGATCACCCGGGAAAAAGAGGCCAGCTTGTATAAAAGCCATTCTTCAGGATCCATCTTCAGGGCATTCACAAACCTGTTAAAGGGCAGGACGAAGAGTTCTTCCGGCTCCTCCTGCAGAAAACGCACCACCGTGTCCCCTTCGGAGGTCTCCAGCCGGAAATCGATGTGGGTACGAAAGAAAGGAGTAGCCCCCGAGGGTGACTGGTCACTCCGTATATAGAGGGTATCCTTTTTCTGCCACCAGCTGATGTCAAACACCGGGTATCCGGTACCATAATACCACTGGTCAAAGAACCATGTAAGATCCTTCCCCGAGACCTGTTCCAGCACCCCCTCGAAGTCTTTTCCCGTGGCCGTACTGTCGCCGAATTCTTCCAGATAGGTCTGCAGTACATGGTAAAAAAGGGAGTCGTCCGCCAGCTCATACCGGATCATGTGGAGCAGGGAAGCTCCTTTTTTATAGGATAGCCGGCCTGAAAAGATCCGCCACAGGTTGTCCAGCTCCTCCACAGGCACATAAACACTTCCGTCGGGTTCTTTGAGCGCCTCACTGTGGGCATGCTCCATCCATGCCTTTGCATCCAGCCGGCTCTTCAGGTTCTCCAGCGCCAGGTACTCCACATAGGAAGCAAAGCCCTCGTTGATCCATATATCCTGCCAGGTGGCACATGTCACATAATCGCCGAACCACTGGTGGGCCATCTCGTGCGACACCAGGGTGAAGCCGAGACCCGCCAGGGTCGTCATCGTCTGATGCTCCATGCCTCCGCCCATGGGTGCGAGACAGTGGCCGTACTTCTCGTCAGCAAAAGGATAAGGCCCGAAAAGCCGGGAATAGAGCTCTATCAGGCGGAGGGTCTCCTCCATGTTCCCCCTGTTCTGCTCAAGGAAATCCGCATCGCGGTAGATCAGGTTGCGTATCAGCAGGGAGTCGCCCTCCTGCCGTATATTGTGAGCATACTGGTCCACCACACGATAGGGAGATACCGCAAACGAGATCAGGTAATAATCGATGGGATGATGGTGATGCCAGCGGTACCGCAGACGGGTGCCCCCGGCCAGGGTGTCCACGCCCTCCAGCACACCGTTGGATCCGGCAACGAGTCCGCTGTCCACCGTAATCCAAACGGCCGACGAATCGGCCTTGTCGGTCAGGGACTGCTTGCACGGGAACCACTCCATCGCAGCATACGGCTCGGAGAGTGTCCAGGTGACCCGCTGGTGCCAGGTCTCATCTTCCTTGCTGGTCACCGCACTGAAAAATCCGCCCGTGGGAGCCGTACCGTGATACCAGATCACAGCCTCGAGCATATCCCCCTTCGCTGCCGGCGCCAGGGTGATGCGCAGCGAATCCTGATCATGTGTAAAATCCGAACGCTGACCGTTGACATGCACCGAATCCACGCGGAGGCTATCGGTGAGCTGCAATACCCAGGCAGATAGATCGTCCTCCGTTACCACAGCCAGCACATGGGCAGCACCCCTGATAAAGGTGTTCGTGTCATTCACCTCCAGATCCAGGAAGTACCACTTAACGTCATACGCCTGCAAAGGTCCGGAGGCCCCCCGGACACTCAGGAAGAAAAGGCTCAGGAGAGAAAAAAGAAAGAGCTTCTTCATAGGTGTATTCTTATTTCTACTTTAAATGAAAGGATCTGTTCTTTCCTTTTATTTTATCCGCAGCGAGTCGAACCAGTGCACTGCCCCGATAAAGGCAGGAACGACCGCCCCGTCATGATCAGCATCCGGGATCGATACCAGCGACACATGACGTCCCCCGTGTTCCGTAAGGTCCTTCAGTGCCACGGGCCCGTTACAATAAGGGACGGTGGTGTCGGCTGTCCCATGATACAGGCGTACCGGCGACTGCGGTCCCCATCCCAGCAGGCTGTTCTTCTGCAGGGCTTCCAGCAGCTGCGTGTCGGTGCCGGAGAGATACCCCTGCAAAAGATCCGGTTGCAGCAGATCACGCAGATCGCAGGTAAGCCTGTCGTTGATCCAGCCCGCGCTGTGGGTACCGTCAAAAAGTCCGGGGAACAAGGAGGCATAAGGTTCCTGAAAAAACTGATCCTGCCGGTTCCAGTGATATACTTCATCATAGGCTGTCAGCGTGTAGGCCACAAAAACAGGTGACGCGTATGTCTTATAGGAAAGGATCGTATCAAAAGTCATTTTCAGATCATACGGACCCGCCATGGGAGCCACACCCGTGACCTGCAGACCGTCGATCGGGGTTTGTGTTTCCAGCATGCGGTGAGTGGCCATGGTCACGTACCCTCCTTCGGAGTATCCGGCCAGAAAAAGTTCCCCTGTCTCCGCCAGCGTCCTCGTTTGCATATATGAACGTACCGCCCGGATCATATCTGTCACATTGCCGGCCAGCACATCCCCCACCAGATAAGGATGCAACTCCTGCGAATCCCCCAGACCCAGATAATCCGGAATGAGAGTCACATAACCCTCCGCAGCGGTAATGATGCCCACGACCCCCTCGTTGAGCATGGGATCGCGCGAAGAGACCGCTGACCTTTTGGCAATGGTACCATGCTGGATGCTCAGTATGGGATATGCTCCCGCTTCCATCGGTACCAGCACCAACCCCGAAGCATTGACCACATCCCCTTCCGCATTGGCTGTCAGGTAGCGTATCTTCACTGCCTCCACACGATAACGCAGATCCACCTCCCCGATACCTTGTATGTTCGATACGATCCCCTGCACGAACGGGAGATCATACACAGCCACCGACGTGCTGTTCACCAGATCTCCCCGTTGTCCCGGCTTTTCCTCCTCCCGGCTGCAGGAGACAGCCAGAAGCACCCACACAACCCACAGGACACGTCCCAATACTTTCACGCTCATGGTCTTCATCTGATCAGATCTAAAAGATAAGGTTCACAGGAACAGATCGACTGTTTTTTCATCCTGTATCCTTTATATATAAAGGTAAGGAAAAAAAATCTATAAAAAAATGAAAAAATATTTGGAATATAGAAATATTTATTATTACTTTGTAATCATTATTAGTTAACATTAATTCTCGTTTACGGATAAGATCATGGAGATACAGGAGATATTGAAAGAGCAGGGGTTGAAGGTGACGCCACAGCGGAAGGTGATCCTGCAGGTACTGCGGACGATGAAAAACCATCCCACGGCCGAGATGATCATCCGTGAGGTGACCCTGAAAGAACCGGACATTTCCACTGCGACAGTGTACAAGACCCTCGACATCTTCGTAAGGAAAGGGATCATCAGAAAGATAAAAACGGACAGTGACATCATGCGGTATGATCCTTTCACTGACCGTCATCACCATCTTTACAATCATGACACCAATGAGATCATAGATTACCAGGATAATGAGCTCAACAATATGCTGGAATCCTATTTCAGGAACAAGAACATTCCCGGTTTCCAGGTGAAAGATTTTCATCTGGAGATCATCGGTGAAAAGACCGGAGGAACGGAACCGGTCAACACACAACATCAATAGTAAAATTATTTATTTAACCATCTAAAATTATCAATTATGGAACAGACAGAACACACTTTTCCGCTGCTGGGGGACAAATTCCCCGAAATGGAAGTTATGACCACACACGGAGTGAAAAAGCTCCCGGAGGATTACAAAGGCAAATGGCTGGTATTGTTCAGCCACCCGGGTGATTTCACGCCGGTATGTACCACAGAGTTCGTAGCTTTTGCCAAACGTTACGATCAGTTTCAGGAGATCAACACTGATCTGCTGGGCCTTTCTGTAGACCAGGTATTTGCTCATATCAAGTGGCATGAATGGATCAGGGAGAATCTGGATGTAGAGATCCCCTTCCCGATCATTGCCGACAACCTGGGCACGGTATCCCACAAGCTGGGTCTTCTGCATCCCGGCAAAGGATCCAACACGGTGCGTGCCGTATATGTCATGGACCCCGAGGGGATCATCCGTCTGATCATCTATTATCCCCAGGAGATCGGCCGCAACATTGATGAGATCGTGCGTGCCGTGAAAGCCCTGCAGGTATCTGATGCCGAAGGTGTGGCCACGCCCGCCAACTGGCCGGAGAACGATTTCATGGGCAGCCGTGTGATCATCCCGCCGGCCACCGACGAGGAGACTGCAGCCAAAAGGCTCAAAGAATACGAATGCTACGACTGGTGGTTCTGCCACAAAGAGAGATAGTTATCTGACAAACAAAGAAGAAGCCATCCCCACCCGGGATGGCTTTTTCTTTTCAGTGCCTGTCGCCGGCACGCCGGAGTTATGTGATTTTTTCGTATTTTAGCGTGACCAAGTTTCCGGATCTTTCATCTGTGATGATCATGCACCAGCGATTGTACAAAGTGGTCTTTATTTTTTTCCTGCTTCTCCTGATGCCGGAACGAACCCAGGCGCAGCGATTTTATGTGGATCTGTCTGAGGTCTCTCAGAAGATGGAAAAGGCGATATCCGGGATCCCCGCGCAGAGAAAGGACACGCTCATGCTTATCGGCGACACCCTGCTGTATATGATGGATAAAAAAGGGAAAGCGGAGATCCTGTTTACGGGGATCACCGACGGATCCCTCACCCAGCTGGCACAGATATGGTTGTATACGGCCCTCCACTACCATAAGATCAAAAGCATCGGGGTTTATTCGGGAGGACTCCGTCCAGACGCCATCAACTACCGGATCGTAGCCGCATTGAAACGCACAGGGTTCAATATACAGCCTGTTCGGGGATACTCCCACAACCCCGTCTATTTCTTTAACCTCGGCAGGAGTTTCCCCGACTATACCATCTTTGCCAAGGCGATCGATTACCATAACAATCCGCATCAGGATTATCTGGTCGTACCGGTCAATCCGCAGGTAGACCACATCGACTATGCCCGGTACGGTGCGACGATCGTCATCCCTTATCATTGGAAAAGGCCTGATATCTGGGATGACACGCAGGTAGAGGCCATTAAGTACGACGAATACAGCCGGGAGATCGGCAGGGACATGTTCTTTCTGGCGCATTACATCGACCTGAAGATCAAAGAAAAAGCGCAGGAACAGAAGCGTTCCCAAAAGAAAAAGAAAAAAGGCAAATAAACTTTTTCAGGCCCCGGAGCCTTCCCCTCCCATGCTCCTGATCCACTGTCTGTATGCCTCTCCCCATCCGGTCCATCCGTCGGCGCCGGCATAAGTATGGTTGTGCCACAGGGTAACGAACGTTCCCCGGTATTTTTCTGTTTTTGCCCGGTAGCGGCTGAGCAACGCCGGCACTTCTTCCGGTGCCGCGCCGGCGCCTTTCCGCAGGGCTCCGTCCATCACCGTCAGGGGGATGAACTGCAGGGGGGTCTCCTCCTCCCGTTCCAGGTCGTACCAGTTGAAAGGATAACAGGTGCCGGCCCTGAATCCCGGCATCTCCGGGAAGCCCATGGTATGGTCTTCGCGGAAGCCTGCCTCCAGCAGGGCCCGCGGGATCTCCGGAAAACGCAGGATCAGATAATGCATACGGCTCCGCGTGACCGGCATGCCGGCCGCTTTCTCCAGGTGCTCTTTTTCAACAGCTATCAGGGAAAGATCGTGCGCTGCCCGTACCGACGGATGCAACCCGATGGCCGCACGGGCAGCAGTCTCCCGGATGATCCTCCTCATCTCCTCTTTCGTGGGAGAGACGCTCTTATCATAGCGGCCCCATTTCCCCACATGGAAGAAGAAGACCGGCGGCTCTGCCAACCCCCTGTGCAGATCGATGATGCCCGGGATGTTGTCAAAAGGATCCTCTTTCCTGCCCCGCCACACGGCCATGCGCTCCTTCAGGTCCCCTGCCTTCAAGCCTCCCGCCACCATGCGTAACCAGGGTTTATGCCGGTAAGCAAATGCCTGATCGATATCGAAGGTGGGCAGGAAGCGGCCGGCAGCCGGATCTCTCTTTTCCGGGATGCCGAGTACTTCCTTCAGCTTCTTTGCCAGCAAAGCAGACCACATCTCCACCACCGGCTCATCCAGCCAGCCCCCGCGCCAGGCCAGGCTCTGCCGGTAAGGGAAACGTCCCATGTTATCCGGTTCAAAGGGCAGGTACTCCTCATAACGTGACAGCATATAAAAGGCGGCTGAGAAAACATCCATCTCCATGCCGGCCGGCGTCTCCCGGGGGAACAGCACGGGCACGCCCTCCACCTCTCCTGCCGGCGGTGGCGCCGGCGTCACCCCTTTCTCTGCCAGCAGACCGGCCGGATGTATCAGCAGCTCATGCCGGCGGCCCTGTTTCTCACGGGCATAGGTAAGTCCCGGCAGGCTGCCGTGGCGGTAGGCCTCCGCATTGTCCACCACCAGGAAGTCCAGCCCCAGACGCCGGCCCAGGACCTCTTTCAGGATCCATTCCAGCCGGGACGAGGGTTGCTCTGCAAATACCAACAGGTCCATAAAAAATGTTTTTATTTGATAACATCGGAGACGCACGGTTCGCGCGTCTATACAATGTGTCCCGTTTTATTTTTTACCAAAATACGGACAAGGCGGTGCCTTGTCCCTGCATTTGTTTTCTTCATGCATCCAGATCCACTACGGTGACGCCGGTGCCTCCGCGATCGACATGCTCGTCGTGGCAGCTCCCCACCACCTCTACGGTGTGCAGGTAGTCGCGTATCATCTGCCGCAGGATGCCGTTGCCCTTGCCGTGGATGATGCGCAGGTGTTGTTCGCCCACCATCACCGCCTCGTCGATGAAGGTCATCACCTCCTGCAGGGCCTCTTCTGCCCTGCGGCCCCGCACATCGATCTCGGGCCTGAACTGCAGACGGCTTCTGTGGAGGTCTTCCTGCCAGGAGCTGCCGCCCGGCCTGCCACGGCTCTGGCGGCGGTACTCTTCCTCGCTCACCCGTGTCAGCTTCTCCGGGGCCACCTGCGTGGTCAGGTTGCCGAATGCCACGAGGCATCCGCCCCGGCTCACAGCGATCACCTCGCCCACCGCCTCATGGCCCTCCATACGCACTTTATCGCCCTCCTGCAGGGGTACGGCGCCCGCCTGCTCCGGTGTCTTTTTCTTCTTTCCGCGACGGGCCCGCACCTGCTGCATGCGGCGCTCCAGCACATCGTCGCGGGTGGTGACCGTTTTTACTTTCTCCTTCACCTCCTCCAGCTCACGACGGGCCTCGCGGGTGCGCTCTTTCTCAGCCTGTGTCTCACGGATCACCCGGATGGTATGCTCGATCTTCTTGTTCACATCCGAGAGCATCTGTCCTGCCTCCTCCCGGGCCTGTGCCAGGATCTCTTTTTTCTGTTTCTGCAGCCCTTCCATCTCGGCCTCATACCGCTCCAGAAGGGACTCCAGCTTTTTCTCTGTCTGCCGTATCTTTTTCCGCTTGTTCTCCCAGTATCTCTTGTCACGCAGGATCTCGCGCAGGTGCTTGTCGAAGAGGACATGCTCCTCCCCCACCTTGCCGGCGGCCTCCTGCAGCACATCTTCAGGCAGACCGGTCTTGCGGGCCATTTCGAAAGCAAAGGAGCTGCCCGGCTTGCCGGGTTCCAGGCGGTAGAGGGGCTGCATATTGTGATGGTCAAAGAGCATGGCCCCGTTGATGATCCCCTCCTCCGAGGCGGCCAGGTGTTTCAGGTTGGTGTAATGGGTGGTGACCACCCCGTAGGCACCGCGGGCGTTGAGGCGCCGCAGGACCGTCTCGGCAAGAGCGCCCCCCAGCATGGGCTCGGTGCCTGTGCCCAGCTCGTCCATCAGGATCAGCGTCTCTCCGTCAGCATGCCTCAGGAAATATTTCATATTGAGCAACCGCGAGCTGTAGGTACTCAGATCGTTCTCTATCGACTGTTCGTCGCCCATGTCCAGAAAGAGTTGACTGAAGATACCAAACACTGAGGTGGGTCGCACCGGCACCGGGATGCCACACTGCACCATATACTGCAGCAGTCCCACCGTCTGCAGGCACACCGACTTGCCCCCGGCGTTGGGCCCTGAGATCACGATGATACGATGCTCATCGTTCAGCTCAATGTCGAGGGGCACCACTTCCCGTTTCTCCCGGCGCAGGGTAAGGTACAGGAGGGGATGGACCGCCTGCTGCCAGGCGATAT
>WFRO01000275.1 GCA_015486475.1 Bacteroidales bacterium | reverse complement strand
GTCTCGTTAAAAGCTTCACTGGGGCTGTGACCGTGCGCTCTCAGTACCTGGTACTGAGCTTCCATGATCCCTGCCAGGGCACCCATGAGTACACCTCTTTCGCCAGTGAGATCACTGTATACCTCATTCTCGAATGTGGTGGGGAACAGGTAACCGGAGCCTATGGCTATGCCGATAGCCAGGGCACGTTCTTCTGCACGTCCTGTATAGTCTTGGAAAACAGCATAACTGGAGTTGATGCCGGCGCCAGCCAGGAAATTGGCCCGCACACTCGTGCCCGAACCTTTGGGTGCCACCAGGATCACATCAATGTTCTCCGGCGGGATGACACCCGTCTGCTCCTTGAAAGTGATCGAAAAACCATGAGAGAAATAAAGCGCATCACCTTCCTTGAGATGAGGTTTCAGTATGGGCCAGATAGCACGCTGGGCAGCATCCGAAACAAGATACTGTATGATGGTGGCTTTTTCTGCAGCTTCTTCAATGGGGAACAATGTCTCTCCCGGCACCCATCCGTCACGGACAGCCTTGTCCCAGTCCTCCTTGAACTCAGGCGCCTGCCCCACAATAACGTTGATGCCGTTGTCTTTCATGTTGAGGGATTGTGCCGGTCCCTGAACGCCGTAACCTATGACGGCGACGGTTTCGTTCTTTAATACTTCCTGTGCTTTGGATATGGGAAATTCTTCTCGTGTAACAACATTCTCAAGAACTCCTCCGAAATTGATCTTTGCCATGATTGATTTGTTTTTAATTTTAATAAGGTAAATAATGTTTTAATTTCCGTTCTGTACAAAATGGGTAGCATCTTCTTTCTCCCGGAGATGTGTGGCCAGCTCTTTCATCGGCTTGGTGATGGCCACGCGCCCGGAGCGTACGAACTCCAGCAGGCCAAAAGGCTGCAGCTTGTCCAGCAGCTCCTGGGTCTCCTCCTTGTGACCGGTCTTCTCGATCACCGTATATTCTGGCGTGACCTCCAGGATGCGGGCATTGTAACGCCGTACCAGTTTTTCGATCTCGTTGGTCGCTGTTAGAGCCGCCGTAGGGACTTTGTACAGGGCGATCTCCTGGTAATGGATGTCGTCGGTATGGTAGTAAAAAGCCTTCAGTACATCTACCAGCTTCTCGGCCTGCTGCGTGATCTTACGCACCATGCTCTCGGTGGTGTTGATGACGATGGTGAAAGAGTGTACCCCCGGAATATGATATTCCGAGGTGGTGAGACTCTCGATGTTGACCTTGCGTCGCGTGAAAAGGATCGTGAGCCTGTTCAGCAGACCGATGTGGTTCTCACTGTATACTTTTATGGTGAATTCTTCAACTTTTTCCATGATCGTATCTTTTTATTTGGTTACCATGTTGGAGACGGAAGCGCCTGACGGTACCATGGGATATACATTCTGTTCTTTCATGACCTTCACTTCGAGCAGATAAGCCCCCTCGCTGGCCAGCATTTCATCAACGGCTTTTTCCAGATCTTCACGTTTCTCGACACGCTGTCCGGGGATACCGTAACCCTCAGCCACCGTGGTGAAGGCGGGGTTGGCCATTTCGGTGAAGGAGTAGCGTTTGTCAAAGAACATGTCCTGCCACTGGCGTACCATGCCCAGGAAAGAGTTGTTGAGCAGCACCATCTTCAGCGGCAGCTTATGTTGGGCGATGGTGCCCAGTTCCTGTATGGTCATCTGGAAACCCCCGTCGCCGGTGAAAGCGATGACGGTCCTGTCGGGGCTGGCCACCTTGGCGCCCACGCCTGCCGGCAGCCCGAAGCCCATGGTGCCCAGACCGCCCGAGGTGACAAAGCTGCGGGCTTTGCGGAAACGGTAGTTGCGGGCCACCACCATCTGGTGCTGTCCCACATCCGTGACCACCACGGCCTCGCCCTTCGTTTTCTCCGAGATCATGTGGACGACCTCATCCATCTTGATATCATCTCCTTTGGCTTCCCGTGCCGGCTTGATCACATGATCATATTCATGCTCAAACTCTCTGGCAAAGGATTCCACCCACTCTTTGTGATCGTTCTCCTTGACCATGGTCAGCAGTTCCCCCAGGGCCTCCTTAGCATCTGCCACAATGGCCACATCGGTCTTGACGTTCTTGTCGATCTCGGCCTGGTCGATCTCGATGTGGATGATCTTCGCCTGCGGAGCATACTCATCCAGCTTGCCGGTGATGCGGTCGTCAAAACGCATACCCACGGCGATGAGCAGGTCACACTCGTTGGTCTTGATATTGGGTGCCATGTTGCCATGCATCCCGGGCATACCTACATAGAGAGGATGATCGCCGGGGAAAGAGGAGATCCCCAGCAGGGTCGTGGTGACCGGTATGTCGGCCCGGGTGACCAGCTCCATCAGCTCGTCGGTGGCATTGCTGATCAGGACACCCTGGCCGGCGATGAGCAGGGGTTTCTTCGATTTGTTGATCAGATGAGCAGCTTCCTCCACCTTCTCCTTATCCACTTTGGGGTAAGGGAAGTAGCTCCTTATTTTCGTACATTTCTCGTAGTGCCATTTCAGTTTGCCGAACTGGGCATCCTTGGTGATGTCGATCATCACCGGTCCGGGACGGCCTGTGGAGGCGATATAAAAAGCCTGGGCCACGATCTCGGGGATCTCTTCGGCCTTGGTGATCTGGTAGTTCCACTTGGTCACCGGCATGGTGATGCCCATCACGTCGGTCTCCTGGAAAGCATCCGTTCCCAGCAGTCCCGAAGGCACCTGCCCCGAGAAGGCCACGATGGGCACCGAGTCGATCATGGCATTGGCCAGACCTGTGATCAGGTTGGTGGCGCCGGGTCCTGAGGTGACCATGACCACGCCGGTCTTTCCCAGGATCTTGGCGTAACTCTCGGCAGCATGGGCTGCCCCCTGCTCATGACGCACCAGCACATGGTGCAGCCGGTCCCGGTAATCGAACAGAGCATCATACACAGGCATGATCGCCCCGCCGGGATAACCGAACATGGTGTCCGTACCCTCCGCCATCAATGCGAGGATAAGCGCCTCCGAGCCGGTGACCTCTGTCCCCGGCGCCGGGATCTCTTTTACGAACTTCTTTGCTTTCTTTTCCATAAGGTAGTAAGGTTTGACAGTGATCTTAATCTTCAGTTACCTGCCGGACAGCTCCTTTATCGGCTGAGGTGACCAGCGAAGCATAGGCTCTGAGCGAGACGGGTATCCTGCGGTCACGCGTGACAGGCTTCCATGCTTTGCGGCCTTTGGCCTCCTCCTCTTTCCTGCGCGAGGCCATTTCCTCGTCGGAGATACGCAGGCTGATGGAGCGTTCCGGAATATTGAAATCAATGGTGTCGCCCTCGCGGATCAGCGCGATCTCACCGCCTGCAGCCGCCTCAGGAGAGATATGGCCCACCGACAGGCCGGCGGTGCCGCCCGAGAAACGTCCGTCGGTGATCAGGGCACACTCCTTATCGAGCTTCATGGATTTGAGATAGGAGGTGGGATAAAGCATTTCCTGCATTCCCGGCCCGCCCCGCGGTCCTTCATAACGGATCACTACCACGTCGCCCGGGACGATGTCCCCTCCCAGGATGGCATCGCAGGCAGTCTCCTGTGACTCATATACCCGGGCCCGGCCGCTGAAGGTGTAGAGCGAAGGATCAACGCCGGCCGTCTTGACGATACTTCCGTCGGCGGCGATGTTGCCAAAGAGCACCGCCAGGCCACCGTCCTTGCTGTAAGCATGGTCATAGTCACGCACGCAGCCGGCGGCCCTGTCGGTGTCGAGGCTGTCGAAATAGTTGTCCTGCGAGGCCATCACCAGGTTGGCAAAGCCTCCCGGACCGCTGGTGAAGATCTTTTTCGCCTCCTCCTTTACGGTGGGCCGCATGATGTCATAGTCATTCAGGGCATCTTCCAGACGGGGATAATCGACGCGTTTTACCTCCGGGTCGATGAGACCATGGCGGTCCAGCTCTCCCAGGATGGAGAGGATGCCCCCGGCGCGGTTCACATCCTGCACGTGATAGTGCGAGCTGGGCGCTACCTTGCAGAGGTTGGGCGTGCGACGGGAGAGATCGTCAATATCTTTCATGGTGAAATCAACACCGGCCTCGTGGGCGATGGCCAGCAGGTGCAGCACTGTATTGGTCGAGCCGCCCATGGCGATGTCCAGCGTCATGGCATTGAGGAAAGCCTCACGCGTGGCGATACTGCGGGGCAGCACCGAGGTGTCCCCCTCGCCGTAATAGCGGTTCG
>WFRO01000274.1 GCA_015486475.1 Bacteroidales bacterium | reverse complement strand
TATCTGGATCTTTATCTTCCGCCGCATGGGGGGCGGTGCCGGCGGTGGCGGAGGCAACATCTTCAGTGTGGGCAAGTCGAAGGCCAAGATCTTTGACAAAGACTCGCATGTAAAGGTCGACTTCAAAGATGTGGCAGGGTTGGAAGAGGCCAAGGTGGAGGTGAAGGAGATCGTGGATTTCCTGAAGAATCCCCAAAAATATACGAGCCTGGGGGGCAAGATCCCCAAGGGTGCTTTGCTGGTAGGTCCTCCTGGTACGGGCAAGACCCTTCTGGCCAAGGCGGTGGCGGGAGAGGCCAATGTGCCTTTCTTCTCCATCTCGGGTTCTGATTTCGTGGAGATGTTCGTGGGTGTGGGGGCTTCGCGTGTGCGCGACCTCTTCAAGCAGGCCAAGGAGAAAGCTCCCTGCATCGTTTTCATCGATGAGATAGATGCTGTGGGACGGGCCCGCGGGCGTAATCCCAATTTCGGGGCTAATGACGAGCGGGAGAATACGCTCAACCAGCTGCTCACCGAGATGGACGGCTTCGGCAGCAATGCCGGCGTGATCATCCTTGCCGCCACCAACAGGGCCGATATCCTTGACAAAGCCCTTCTGCGTGCAGGCCGTTTTGACCGGCAGATACATGTGGAGCTACCCGACCTGAACGAACGGAAGGAGATCTTCAAAGTACACATGAAACCCATCAAACTGGGCAAGGATATTGACGTGGAAATGCTGGCGCGGCAGACCCCCGGTTTCTCGGGAGCGGACATTGCCAACATCTGCAACGAGTCGGCTCTGATAGCTGCCCGGAAAGGCAAGAAGAGCGTGCACATGCAGGATTTCATGGATGCCATCGACCGCATCATCGGAGGACTGGAGCGTAAGAACCGCATCATCACCATGGAAGAGAAGACGACCATCGCCTATCATGAGGCGGGTCATGCCACGGTGAGCTGGCTGCTCGAACATGCTCATCCCCTGGTGAAGGTGACCATCGTGCCGCGGGGCCAGTCGCTGGGTGCTGCCTGGTACCTGCCCGAAGAGCGGCAGATCACCACCCGCGAACAGATGTTCGACGAGATCTGTGCCGCCCTGGGCGGACGTGCTGCCGAAGAGGTGGTCTTCGGGACGATCTCGACAGGCGCCCTCAACGATCTGGAGAAGGTGACCAAACAGTCGTATGCCATGGTATCCTACTTCGGGATGAGCGAAAAGATCGGTACGATCAGCTTTTATGACTCCACAGGCCAGAACGAGTACGGCTTCACCAAACCATACAGCGAACGCACGGCAGAGACGATCGATCAGGAAGTGAAGGATCTGGTGGAAAAAGCATATGAACGGGCCAAGGATATCCTGAGAAAGAACAAGGAGAAGCACAGAGAGCTGGCCGAGCTGCTGCTGGAGAAAGAGGTGATCTTCTCCGAAGACCTGGTGAGGATCTTCGGCGAAAGGAAGAACATGAAAGACCTGCCCCTGGCTGTCAACGGGAAGAAAAAAGGTAAAACAGGCAGAACCAAAACAGCTGCCGTTGACAGGGGGAAAGAAAATGCAACGGATGAACAGAAGAATGCCGGCAGGGATGAGGCGCAGCAGGGTGTCCTGAAACCTTTTTCCGGAGATAACGGGAAAGAGAAGAAGACCGGAGAAAAAAAGGAAAGCGGAGAGAAGGCATAATATGCACGGTAGAGATGGAAAAGGACTGGGAAAAAATATTCACGACCTCACAGCCTTATCAGGCTGAGGTGGCCCGGCAGGTGCTGGAAGAAGCCGGGATACAGGCGGTGGTGATCAATAAAAAGGATTCCTCTTACCTGGCTTTCGGAGAGGCGGAGGTGTATGTGCAGCAGGATGATGTGATCCGTGCAAAACAACTGATAAAAAACCTGGAGTATTGAACAGTCTCCTCAAAAGAACCCTTACCGGTACCCTGATCGTCGGTGTCATTCTGGCAGGGCTGCTGATCAACAGTCTTTCCTTTTTTATCGTCTTCCTGGTGATCATGGCGGTTACCCAGTGGGAGTTCTACCATATGCTGCATCGTATCAAGGTCAGGGCCCAGGCAACTTTCGGCATCGCCATGGGCGTGACGATGTACATTCTCACCTTTATGGTGGCCATCCATGCCCTGCCGGAAGAGTATCTCTCCCTGATACTGCTTTTCTTTCCCTTTGTCTATATCCATGAGATCTATGCCCAGCACAACAGGCCTTTCCATAATATTGCCTATACCTTCCTGGGGCTTATCTATATCGCCCTGCCCTTTTCGTTGCTCTCTTTCCTGGTGTTCGATATCCATGAGAAGATACAACCGGTGTTCACCCTCGACGGCAAGGATGACATCCTCAATTTTCTCCTGCAGCCCGGTTTTGCGATCGATTATTCTCCGGGGATCCTGCTGGGGGTGTTCATCCTGATCTGGATGTATGATACGGGGGCTTACCTGTCGGGTATGCTCTTCGGCAGGCGCCGTCTGATGCCCAGGATCTCACCTAAAAAGACGTGGGAAGGCGTCATCGGAGGTACGTTCCTGGCCCTGATCACCGGATATCTCGTGGGACGTTATATTCATGACATGAACACGATAGAATGGCTGCTGGTGGTTTTTGTTGTAGTGGTCTTCGGCACGCTGGGCGATCTCAGCGAGTCTCTGCTGAAACGCAGGATAGGGCTGAAGGATTCGGGCAGTATCCTGCCCGGCCATGGTGGTTTTCTGGATCGTTTTGACAGTTTCCTGTTGATCATCCCCGTGGTGGTGGCTCTCTTTGCATTTCTGCAATCCTGAGAAATAAAAAAACCACCCTGTAGGGGTGGTTTATGCCCGGTTTTTTTTATAGAAAGGTCCGGACATCCTTTCTCCAGGGCTCCGTAAAGCGCGCTTACGAAACCTTGATCTCACGCTTCTGCGTTTTCTTGACCACTTCCTCTTTTTTAGGAAGATGCAGAGTCAGGATACCGTTTTTGTGTTCAGCCGAGATCTTTTCGGCGTCAACTTCTTCGGGTACGACAAATGAACGGCTAAATGCGGTGTAATTGAATTCCCTGCGCATATAGTGCTTGTTCTTTTCTTCATTTTCCTCTTTCATCTCAGACGATATGGTCAGCACATCGTCTTCGAGGTTAATCTTCACGTCCTTCTTGTCAATACCCGGAGCGATAACTTCGATCCTGTACTCGTTGTCCTCTTCCAGAATGTTCACAGCCGGTACAGAGTACCTTGTGTTCACATCGAGGAAGCTCGGCCAGAAATCCGTGTTAAAGAACTCATCCACGAACGAAGGCCAGTTTTCAGTTTTTCTTACTTTCGGTAACATAGCTTAACCCTCCTTTCTTTATTGTTTTTTAATTTCAGTTTCCGCCCTTCCCATAATCAAATCAAATGCCAATATGAAAACAAGACAGAATGGCAGGGTTTTTGTGAAAGCAGTGTCAATATGGCATACATAGATAGTTGATAAGTTGATAAGTTGATAAGTTGAAGAGTTTATCCTAATAAACTTTTACCACGAACCACAAACCACAAACCACGAACCACGAATCCCGAAAAACAGCAAATCTGCGATTTGCGTAGTTTTTCGAGGATCCTCGCAATTCTAACGAGATCAAAGATCTCGAGAATTGCGGGACCACGAACCACGAACAACAAACCACGAACTACGAACTATATCTTCTCCCCGGATGTCAGGAATGAAAAAATAATTATTTTTAACGGATGATTCATGGAGATCCATCATCCTTATTCCTGCGGTTCATGAAGAGGTCTGTTGTCCTGTTATTGGCGATGTCTTTTGGGCTCTCCGTATTTACGGTCCGGTCACAGGTGACGGCTTCTTTCATGATGGATACCACCCGTGTCAAAAGTTACTCGGTTCTTTTCACGGCTCTGGATACGGTGGCCGGGTATGTATATACCTGGGATCTGGGGGACAATGTGCGTGATACGGGCACGGTCGTCGAACATCATTATCCGGGGGCTGCCACTTACCATGTCGTCCTGACAGTGACAGATCCCGCCACCCAGACATCCGATACCGCACGGCGCACCGTGGTGGTGCGTGATGTTCTGGAAGTGCCCAATGTCTTTACGCCCAATAATGACAGCAGGAATGATCTGTTCGTTGTACGCAGCAATGGTAGCGATGTTTTTACGTTAACCGTTTTTACCCCGTCCGGGGTGAAGGTGTGTGAGACCCGTGGCCAGACCGTGGTATGGGATGGCCGGACCTCTGCCGGCAATCTGGTCTCTCCCGGCGTCTATTACTATATCCTGAGAAGTGATAAAGGGATCCACAGGAACGGCTTTGTACATGTGATCTACTGACCGCCGGGTGTCATTGGGGGTCGTTATATTTGGAACATTAAGATATTTTTATAAATTTGATCCCACGTTACTGATCAGATCATTAACATGCAGTGGTTGCGGAAAGTATTTTTCCTTTATTATGATGGTTTTCGGAGCATGACCATCGGGAAGAAACTCTGGCTGATCATCTTCATCAAGCTTTTCATCATATTTGCTGTTCTGAAACTTTTCTTTTTTCCGGACCTGCTGAAGAAGAATTTCTCCACTGATGAGGAGCGTGGCAATTATGTCATTGAACAACTAACCCAAACCAAATAAATATGTTACAAAACTTTGACATGTCTCTGGTTGACTGGTCGAGAGGACAGTTTGCGCTGACAGCCCTTTACCACTGGCTGTTCGTGCCTCTCACCTTAGGATTATCGTTCATTGTGGCGATAATGGAAACGATCTATGTGAAAACGGGGGATGAAGCCTGGAAGAAGATCACGAAGTTCTGGATGACCATTTTCGGCATCAACTTCGCGATCGGTGTGGCGACGGGCATCATCCTCGAGTTTGAGTTCGGGACCAACTGGTCCAAGTATTCCTGGTTTGTCGGTGACATTTTCGGGGCACCACTGGCCATCGAGGGGCTTTTGGCCTTTTTCATGGAGTCGACCTTTATAGCGGTCATGTTCTTCGGCTGGGAGAAGGTGAGCAAGAAGTTCCACCTGGCTGCCAGCTGGCTGACGGCCATCGGCTCCAACCTGTCGGCCCTGTGGATCCTCATTGCCAATGCCTGGATGCAGAACCCTGTAGGGATGCATTTCAATCCCGACACGGCCCGTAACGAAATGACCGATTTTGCGGCGGTAGCGCTCTCTCCCACGGCCATCAACAAGTTCCTGCACACCATCACCGAGGCTTATGTGCTGGCCGCCCTGGCGGTGCTGGCCATCTCTGCCTGGTACCTGCTGAAAGGCCGTCATGTGCTGATGGCCAAGCGCAGCATCATGGTGGGATCGGTCTTTGGACTGATCGGCATCCTGATGACCATTTACACCGGCGACGGATCGGCTCAGCAGGTCTTCAAAACACAGCCGGTCAAATTTGCCTCCATGGAAGCCCTTTATGAAGGAGAGGCAGGAGCTCCCCTGGTGGGCTTCGGCATTATGGGCAAGGAGGTGCCGGGTGAGCCCGGCCATCATCCTTTCAGTGTGAGGATCGCTTTCCCGGGCATGCTCTCTTTCCTGGCCGCCCATGATGCAAAGGCATATGTGCCGGGGCTGAAAGACCTTATTTACGGTAACGAAGAACACGGGATCCTCTCTTTTCAGGAAAAGGCCGATAAGGGATATGTAGCCATACAGACCCTGAAGGAACTGAAGGAGGCCAAAGAGAACGATCCGCAAAAATACAAGGAGCTGCGTGCCAAATTCGAAGATCCTCAATGGATGAATACCTATTTTAAATATTTCGGCTATGGATATTATAAAGGTGAGGATCCGGCTCTTTTGCTCCCCAATGTGTCCATGACCTTTTATTCTTTCCACCTGATGGTGATCCTCGGTTTCTGGTTCCTGTTGGTCTTCCTGCTTTCCCTCTGGTGGGGGATCAAGGACAATCTGGCCCACCGCAAGCTGTTCCTCTGGTTGCTGGTCTGGACAGGGCCGCTGGCCTGGGTGGCTACCGAGATGGGATGGATCACCGCCGAGGTGGGTCGTCAGCCCTGGATCATCCAGGACCTGATGCCCCATATGGCGGCTGTATCCAATATAAGCGCCTCGACGGTGCAGGTGACTTTCTGGCTCTTTACCCTCACCTTCACCATCCTGGCCATCGCCGAATTGAAAATCATGTTCAAGCAGATCAATCTTGGACCAAAAGACGGAGGACAATAAAATGACAGCAGCAGTATCATATCTTTTCCTG
>WFRO01000273.1 GCA_015486475.1 Bacteroidales bacterium | reverse complement strand
TCCTCTTCCTGCTTACCGGCTATTATGTGGCCGGCATCACCCGCCTGCGGGTCTACTTCATCTCCTGGTTCCTGGCTTATGGGACGGTATGGGTGCTGGGTCTGTTGACCCTGCGGCGGGCAGATATCCCCCGGGAGAAAAATGAGCAGGGCCTCCTGAAAAGCATGACCTCCTACGGCACTAAAAGTGAGCTGAGCTATTTCCTGCAGTTCCTCAATTACCGCCTGGCCTACTTTCTGATCTCTTCGTGGCTGGGACTGAAGGAGCTGGGGCTTTTCTCGGTAGCGGTGGCTGTCTCGGAAGCCGTCTGGATCATCGGTAAAAGCATCTCAGCCCTGCTCTATGCCGACGTACTGAATACCTCAGCACCCCGCGAACGCATCCGTTTGACAACCAAGGCAGTCCGCACCTCCTTCCTGCTCACCGTGCCGGCACTGGCACTCCTTATACTCATCCCTGACCGTATCTACCTCCTCGTCTTTGGACACGATTTTTCCGGTATCCGGCAGCTTGTTCTTTACCTTACTCCCGGCATCCTGGCTATCGCCGTGGCCAATGTCATCGGGCACTATTTTTCTGCTATTGGCAAAATGAACATCCTGATCATTAAATCATCGACGGGCCTGGGGTTAACTGCCCTGCTGCTCATGATCTTCCTGAAAGAATATGGCCTGCGGGCAGCCTGTCTGACGCTGGATGTATCCTATCTGGCAATATTACTGTACCTGGGCACAGAGTTCTTCCTTGAGACCCGCAAAACCAAGATCTGAGGTAACAGGGCTCCTTGGTCATCAGGAGAAGATTAATTATATTTGAGAGAATAATCTCCCCGGAGATCCCGAAACATCTGTCGTAAATTATCTGCTCCTTACCTAAAATCATTCATCATGAAAGAATCAGACGACCACAGATCAAGAAGGGCCTTTCTGAAAAAGATCATTGCCACCTCGGCCATTACCGGCCTGCTCCCCTTTGTAAAACCTTCCGAACTGCTGGCTGCCCTGGCAGCAGCTGACAAAATGCCCCGCCGGCCGCTGGGAAAAACAGGATATATGGTAGGCATATACAGCCTGGGTGGTCAGGCTACCATAGAGACTCCCGGAAAAGAAGATCAGGCCGAAAAGATCGTGAACAAAGCCATCGATCTGGGCATCAATTATATTGATACGGCAGCAGCTTACGGACGGCCTGCAGGGAAACTGACCAAGAGAGAGGCCATGGGTACCAGTGAAAAAAATATCGGGAGGGTGATGAAATACCGGCGTAAGGAGGTATTCCTCGCCTCCAAAACCCATGACCGCACCTACGACGGCTCCATGCGCCTGCTGGAAAAAACATTGAAGAACCTGCAGACCGATCATCTCGACCTCTGGCAGGTACACAATGTGAAAAAAAGGGAAAGAGACCAGCTGGACCGTTTCTTTGCCAAAGACGGGGTCATGAAAGCCATGGAGAAAGCCCGCGAGGAAGGCATGGTGCGGTTCATCGGATGCACCGGGCACGAAGACCCTGACACCCTCCGCGATCTCATCAACCGTTATCCTTTCGATAATATCCTCATGGCCATCAATGCTGCCGACAAGCAGTACAACTCCTTCATTGAAAAGCTGCTTCCTGTGGCTGTCGACAAAAAAATGGGTATCGTGGGCATGAAAATACCTGCACGCGACCGCATTTTCTCCCACGGAGGGATCATCACCATGAAAGAGGCCATGGATTATGTGATGACACTCCCTGTGAGCACCATCGTCGTGGGAATAGACAAGATACCCGAACTGGAGGAGAATATACGGATCGCCCGGGAATTCCGGCCGCTCAGCGCCGACGAGATGCTCGCCATCGAAGAAAAGGCAAAACCCTACTACAAGGATCTGATGTTCTTTAAAGGTTTGTCAGACTGGCCTCCTGAGTGGTAGGATGCCCCCATTATGTGATCATTTTAAGGAATTTCCCCTGATAACAACGATTGCTATGATCGAACTTAGAAGATCTTTTTCGATAGTGCTGATCACTGTTCTGTTTGTCAGCGCAGCCGGGGCACAGGTCAATAATTTCCTTTTTGGGGGTTATATGCGCTCGGGCTTCGGACTTGACGGAAAAAGCAAGCCCATGGATGTTTTCAAAGCCCCAAATTCCGAAGGGAAATACCGCCTGGGCAATGAGGCGGAGGCATACGTGGAGACCATGTTTGGATACAAGACAAGTGATGAGAACAAGGTCAACTTTGAGACCAATG
>WFRO01000272.1 GCA_015486475.1 Bacteroidales bacterium | reverse complement strand
CCCATGCGTCCGCCGATGAGGGGCCAGGCGTAGTAAGGTTCTATCACAATGGCGCCCATAATGTTGATACGTGCCGAGATGCCCGTACTGAAGATAGGCACTCTGTTAGAGTCTGAGTAGTCGTTATAATTCAGGCTGATCTTGTCACCCCGGTCCCACGTAAGTCCGCCGTCGACGAACCCGCTCAGCTCGGTGTAGAAGTATTTTACTTTGACAAGACCGAGCCTTTTGGGACCTGCGAAGGGGAGCCGCAGTTCCACATTGGCCACGGCCATCTGGTTGCCGTAAAGCTGCCCCATGATGAAATTGGCCTGATCGGGCGGCATACCCTCAAAGACCTTGTAGTTATCGTATCCATGCACATACCAGGGATACCGGGTCGTGAGCGGGTAGAGGGCGAAGGTCCTCCCGTTGGTGGAGAGACGGCCCGTATAAAGACCTCTGGCCGCCAGGGTAAATGGATGGATATAAAAATATTTCCGGTAGTCCCCTGTCACGGACAGGAAGTCATACGCTCCGAAATACTTTTCCACCTCCAGACGCCCGCGGGCTCCCCGCATCGGCGAGGCCAGCCCGTTGATGGAATTATCCAGCACCGCCGCACCATAGACCGCCTGCATATTGAAACCCTTGGGCGCAGGGATCTTATGCCTGTTCCCACCCAGATAGGTCCCGTAAACCGGATCATAATAGTTGTTCCACTCGTCGATACGGTAATAATAAAAGGACTGCGACGCCCCCGCCTCCAGACGCTGCGTGGTGGATATGGGATAGTAGGCATACAGCTCCAGCTTGTCCTCAAAGATCCTGACGACGTTATACACGAGGTTATCCACTTCATAAAAATTATCCCCCTGGCGGATGGTATCCGGTTTTACATAGGAATATCCGCTCATGTAAGGGATATGCGAGAGCGAGGCGCCCCAGGTAAGGCGGTTTTTCTGGTTCACATAGGTGAACTGGCCGCCGAAATCATAGACCTCTCCGTTGAGGGCCAGTGAGGTGAACAGGTTCTGCGAACCGGCGATGTCGCTGAAAATAGCAAAGACGCTCCCCGTCATTCCCCGGGCAAAACTGTTCGTGCTGATACCTGCCTGTACGTTGGAGATATACTCCAGTCCGAAACGCGGCTTGTAAGGTTTTTTTAAATATTCATCCGGATGGATATCCGTCAGGGGCTGCCGGTCATCACGTCCCTTGTCGGCAATGTCCAGGCCCAGCCTTCTTTTCGGCGGGAGGATCCCGGCATCGTAGTTCAGGGAATCAGGCGAGACCTCCCGGACGGGAAAATCATTCACCAGCGCCTTGTAGATGGTGTATTTATTATCAGAAAAGTAGGAATACACCAGCTCATTGTTTTGTCTGGAGATACTCACCGCCGGCGAATACTTGGTGATACCGGTGATACCCACCTCATAGTCGGTGAGCTGATATACCTTGCCGCTCCCCAGATCGTAACGGTACAGGTTGCGTTTGCCATCCCGGTCGGAGAGAAAGAATACCGACTTATCATCAATGGAGAAAAGCGGATTGAGGTTCTCGGCCCCGTAAAAGACAGGCAGCACCGTTATCTTTTTTGTCTGCATGTCGATCAGCGCCAGGTTGGTGTGCATCCAGGGTTTGTCGATGGGATGCAGCGTCCTGTCGGTGGCGACGACGAGATAACGTCCGTCGTGCGACCAGCAGGGCTGCAGGTAGGAATACCGGTCATTTGTGACCTTATGCACCTCTCCGCTGTCGAAGAAGTACTGATAGAGATCCGGTTGTCCCTGCACCAGCCCCACCACGATGATGCTTTTACCGTCAGGCGACCACGCCGGCTGGTAGAAAGCCGGCACCCCCGGGATAAAGATCTTCTTCGAGAGCTTGTTTTTCTTCACATCCACGATCACCAGGGCATTTTTCCCTTTGTCATAGACGGTAAAAGCAAAATAATGGCTGTCCGGCGACCAGGAGCCGGCCGACTCAAGATTGTCCAGCGCATCGATCTCATGATGCTGCGTGGTGGCAGAGAGTCGTTTCACCACTTTCCGGCGGGCAACATCCGCCAGGAAAAGATCGAAAGAGATCACATCCTTTTCCGAGAGGAAAACGAGGTACCTGCCATCGGGACTGAGCGAGGGCGACACGTTCACATCGCCGGCATTGCCGGGGAAAGCCACCTTCACACCGGTCATGTCCTCGACCGAATCGGGCAGGAACTGTTTATAGTATAAGGTATAAGCGCTTTTCCACATCCCTTCGATCGTCCCGGCATCCAGGCCCAGCACATCCTTGAAGGCCTGCTCATAACCCACTACAGCCGTCCGCATGAAGAGAGGTACGATCACATTATCGCCCCATGTCTTGCCGATAAATGCCCAGAAAGCCTGCCCCCACCGGTAGGGGAAATAGGTAGGGTCGGTATCCAGGTCCTTGAAAGTCGGGAATTTATTGTGCAAGACAGCATCCCGCATCCACATCGCCGTATTGGGGTCCTTGCTGCCGATCGAAAAATATTCGGCCATCCCCTCCACCATCCAGAGTGGCAGGTTGTTCAGCGAGCTCATATTGGTCGAGTCGCCATGGAGGATCTTTGTATACTGAAAAGCATGCACCATCTCATGGCCCAGTACATGGTCGGTCTGGGCATAGATCGGGGTGAGCGGGAAGACGATGCGGTTTTTCAGGGCTTCCGTCACACCCCCTGTACCGATGCCGATCTCTCCCGAGATCGCCGTTGTTTGTTGAAAATCGGCGTGGTTGTTATATAAAAAGATCGGGTTGTGCCCTTTCAGGTCGGTCTGAAAAGCTTCATAATGACGCTTATACCACTCTTCGCTCATTCGCGCCATCTGGTTCAGGACAGAATCGTTCTTCAGATAGTAGTATATATCAAAATGGGGCGTCTCATACACCTTATACCTGAATTTCTTATAGTAGGGTTTGTTGCGCCCGAAATACTGGGCATGACCTGCCGGAGCAAAAAGAACAAAAACAAAGGCCGTCAGCAGGGTCTTCAGAGTTATCATGCAAAACCTGTTCCAGGATCTTTCCATAATAATACCCTCCTTCCGCAAACACTCTTTCAATTTATATACCAGACCCGGTCATTTTGAACAATTTAAGATAATTTAACACAACACGCCCTCCCGGCAACATCTCATAAATCCCTGGAATATCTGCAAATACAAGGGAAAGGGATCTGCCTGTGGTGTTCATGAGGTCACAGGAAGTGACCGGACATTTTTGCAGAAAAAAAATCCCGGCCGGAGCCGGGACTGATCTTTTTCTGGACCAAAGGACCAGGACCTCTGATGTTTCTTCAGGGCTTCTCAAGCTTGTTCAGGATACCGGCGGCCAGGTTCCGGATGAGCTGCTGATCTTCAATGTTCTGAAACCCGAAAAGCATATCTCCTTTCCAGATCAGGTAAATATTGCCGTTGTAACCGTCATGGATCATCCGGTCCCCCTCTTCCAGGGGCGAAGGCACTTTGCCCGTGGCCTTTTTGTACATCTGTGCCAGGATGTTTTTGGCACTCTCCGGATCAGCCCTGTGGGAGATGAATACCGTAAACTCTTTCTCCCCCTGTTTATAGGTCGCTGTAAAGACACTGTCAAAAAACTCATGACCCAGGAAATCCTGTGCGATGAAACGTTCCGAATTCTGCACCTTACCGTCTTCGGGGAATAACTGCAGTTCGGCCGGGAACTCCGTGGTCCCTTCCAGGCGGTCTTCAATAAGATTGGCCAGCGCCCGCAGGAATTTCTCTTCCTTGGAGCCCTCCTGTTCGGAGATCACCTTGACATAATAGGGCCCTTTGAGGAAAAAGACCTGGTTGGATTCCATAAAACCCTGGGTCCCCAGCTGGATGAAATGGTAATCCGGGGAACGTTCCGAACTGTATATCCCGAAAGCGTACAGGGGGGATGCATGCCGGTATACCTCCACCTTAAAGAATTTCTTGCCTTTGGGCTTGGCATACTCGGCGATGTGAAGATCGACAAAGCGATACGTAAGATAATTATCGGCTGCTCCGTCGATATAGTCCCACAGGTCGTCGGCATGATAGACGGGATATTCGAACACCGGCGTACAAACCCGGAAATCCGGGAACATCTTCTCCCGGAGCTCCTGTTCCTGTGTGTTCTGTTGGGCGGCAGACGGTGTCCCCGGGAAGAACAACAGGAGTGCCAGGATCCCTGGCGCCAAAATGTCTCTGATACGAAGAATATTCATGGTCATAGGTATTATCTCTTTTGATCGCAGATCAGGTAAGGAATTCTTCAGGGACCTCCCGCAGGCGGGTTACATCCCTGATCTTATCAGCTACGGCAAATCCTTTGGTACAGCTCACCGTACAATCTGCACAGGAAGCACATATATCCGGTGTCACCGCCAGCTCGTCGAGCAGATCCCTTGCTTTCTTCGTTTCCCGGTAGCCGTAAGTATACATGTAGGCTCTCATCAGGTCGGGGATGGGCAGCTCGTGCCTGCACTGGTCAAGACACTGCATGCAGCCGTCGCAGTAAAAGGTCTCCTCGTGCCTGGCCAGGGAGAGAAGCTGTTTCTCTTCTGAGGAGAGGGTGAGATCACGTGCTACGGTCATATCCTCGTCGAGCTGGTCAAAAGAGGTGAACCCGGGGATGGCCGTGGCCACATGCTCGTTCTGCATAGCCCATTTGAGCGCCGTGGCAGCGCTGACAGAGGGTCCTTCCTTGGGTTTTTTCCCGCCTGCCATGGTCTTCATGGCGATCACCCCCACGCCGGCTTTGGCAGCCTCCTCAAAGGCCTTGGCGATCTCATCCTTATGGTTCTGCCGGTAATTATAGGCCACCAGCACCACATCATATACGCCGGTCTCAATGGCGGCCCGGATCACTTCCGGTTCATTGCTGTGGGTGGAAACGCCCAGATAACGTGTCCTCCCCTCCTTTTTGATCTCCTGCATCACCTCCAGCACCGCCTTGTTCTGTGTGGCAGCACGGCTGTTGATAGCATGCAGGAAAAGAACATCCACATATTCAATGCCCAGGCGTTTCATGCTGGTATTGAATTTTTCCCGGTATGATCTTTTCACCAGGGCACCGTCGGTGAAATCGCCTTTTTTCTTGTTATAGCCGTCCGGCTTGATCTTGGTCTCAATGTAGTATGCATTGCGGGGATAATCTTTCAGCAGCTTTCCCAGCATTTCCTCATTGCGTCCCCCCTGGTAAACATAAGCGGTATCCAGCAGCCGGATACCTTTGTCGAGCGCTGCTTTCACCAGATTAGGGTTGTCTGCCCGCATCACTCCCATGCTCACAATGGGGATCACGATGTCCGTTTTCCCCAGGCGCCGCATGATCAGCTTTCCCTTTTTATCCTCTTTATCCTTCCCCGTACGATCCCCGGTGCCTGCCCACGTCATGCCCGTGGCAGCTACGGTAGCAGCAGTACCCAGAACAGTCCTGCGCAAAAATTTCCTGCGCCCTGTCTTTTCTCCCATAGTGTTCTTTTTTGATTTTGTGCCCAAAATATCAAAAATCGGGAAAAACACAAAACTTTACCTCCGGATCATCATTCCGAATAACGGATCTCTTCCCGGGCATTTTTGATGAAGGTTCAACCGTGATCCGCGATCAGCCGTAAACACAGTAATAAGTGCTGATATCCTCTGTTTTCAGCTTAAAGTTGGCATGTTCCGGAACCACAAAAGTCTCGCCCTTACCATACCTTTTCCATTCGGTCTCATCGCCGATCTTCACCATGATCTCACCTTCACAAACGGTCATGGTCTCTTTCTCTACGGCGCCGAACTCATATTCTCCGGCATCCATGATCCCCACAGAACCGGCCCGGCCGTTTTTCTCGTAAGTAAGAGACTGCACCCTGTTGCCGTGATACTTCCT
>WFRO01000271.1 GCA_015486475.1 Bacteroidales bacterium | reverse complement strand
GTACCCGCAGGGAGATCCTTTCCTCGAAGACCGGTTGCTGATCAATGATGGCAGGGGAAAGTTCGGCCCGGCGGATAAAGGAGCCCTGCCTTATATGGCAGGCAATGGATCCATTGTCCGGCCCTGTGACTTTGACGGGGACGGTGATCAGGACCTGTTCGTGGGAGAACGGTCCGTGCCGGGTGCCTATGGCCTCTCACCCAGGCAATATCTGCTGGAGAACGATGGTCATGGCAGGTTCAGGGATGTGACGGCTGCGTATAATAAAGAATTGCAGTATGCCGGCATGGTGACCGGTGCGGGATGGCTGGATTATGACCGCGACGGGGATGCTGACCTGGCGGTCACCGGAGAATGGATGAAAGTGCGTTTGTTCAGGAATGACGGGGGGGCTTTTACGGAGGTGACGGAGGAGGCAGGCCTCGGAGAGACCGCGGGCTGGTGGAACTGTCTGCTGGTGGCGGATGTGGACGGGGATGGTGATAAGGACATGATCTGCGGCAATCTGGGCCGCAATGCGATCCTCAAAGCTTCTGTGGCAGAGCCGGTGGAGTTGTATGTGAACGACTTTGATAACAACGGCATACCTGATCCGGTCATCTGCAGCTACCAGAATGGCAGGATCTATCCTGTCGCTTCCCTGGATGAACTGAGCAGGCAGATCAGCGGCCTGCGGAAAAAGTATCCCCGTTATTCGGATTTTGCAGGCAAGACCGCCGCAGAGATCTTCGGAAAAGAAGCGCTGAAAAATTCCCTGCAAAAAAAAGCGGTCCTCCTCGAAAGCTCTCTCTTTATAAATAAAGGTAACGGAAAATTCCCGGTATCGCACTTACCTGTGGAAGCACAGTTCTCCCCTGTGCAGGATGGCCTGGTCCGGGACTTTGACGGTGATGGAAAAGCGGATCTTCTGCTTACAGGCAACGATTATTCCGCCCGGCCCGCTTTCGGCCGGTATGATGCAAGCTATGGCTGGTACCTGCAGGGAACGGGCAGGGACACTTTCCGTGTGATAATGCCTGAGGAAAGCGGTTTTATCATAAAAGGTGATATTCGCCGGATCGTACCGCTGAATGTCGGTGGTGTACCGTTTGTTGTAGCAGGATTAAATAATGACAGTATTAAAATTTTCAAATACCTGGCAGGTATAAAAAATGTGTTTTGACCGGATATCCATGATAGATCCTGTTATGTAGAAATATCCATTTGCCGTATATTTCAGGAGCTCCGGCCTGATTTCCGGCGAAGATAAACAGATTTTATTTTTAAGATATTGCACAGATTAAGAGCTTATAGAAATTATTGATATATTGAAAATTATATAATATTCACGGGATAGAACGGTTGGTTTCATGATTTTCGGTGGAAAGAAATTTTTAACTTTTTTTTTGTTTTATTTTAAGTTTTTATACATTTGAGACATTAATCCGTTGACAATACCTTATATAATAATATGTTTTTTTAACCTGATTTTTTAACCTAAACCCAAAAATTATGCAAAAGGCTTTATTTTTCAGGAGGGGGAGTAGTATATTGCTCTTCCTTTTCGTGTTTGCACTTGGTGTTGTCTCCGCTCAGGAGAGAACAGTTACTGGTACGGTAACATCCAAAGGAGAAGGTCCGCTTCCCGGGGTGAACATCGTGATCCAGGGAACCATGCAAGGGGCTGTTACCGACATCAATGGGAACTACAGTATTACTGTTCCCGGTCCTGATGCCGTTCTGGTATTCTCCTCAGTGGGGTATAAGACCCAAACCATCCCCGTAGGAGATAAGACAAAGATCGATGTTGTCATGGAGACGGAGGTGAAATCACTGAGCAGTGTTGTGGTGACCGCTTATGCCACGCAGAAGAAGAAGGACATCACCGGATCGGTGGGGGTCATCGATGCCGAAGAGATCTCCCAGTTGCCGCAGTCCAATGTTACCCAGCAGATGCAGGGACGTGTTTCCGGTGTGACGGTCACATCCGACCCCCGTCCCGGTCACAGTGCAAAGGTAAGGATCAGGGGTTTTGGTTCCTTTACCAACAACAACCCCCTGTATATTGTGGATGGTGTGCCGACGCAGGATATCAACAACCTGAACCCTGACGATATCGAATCCATGACGGTACTGAAAGACGCCGGTGCTGCATCGGTATACGGAGCCCGCGCTTCCAACGGTGTGATCCTGATCACCACCAAAAAAGGATCCGAAGGTATGAAGGTGAATTTTGATATGTATGCCGGCACGCAGAACCCGGGGAAAGGACCCCAGAATCTTTGTTCTGCTGAAGAATATGCCCAGTTGCAGTGGCTGGTTTACAAAAATGACGGAACGAGCGAGACCCATCCTATCTATGGTCCTTCTTCCAATCCTAATCCTACGCTGCCTTCCTGGGCAGCCAATACGAACTGGTGGGATGAAGTGACCCAGCCAGCTCCCATTCAGAACTACAACCTGTCCCTTTCGGGAGGTAACAAGCATGCAAAATATTTTGCCGGGTTAGGTTATTTTGACCAGAAGGGTACCATCTATACCAACTGGTACAAAAGATATAACGCCCGTTTTAATTCGGAGTTCAATATCAAGAACCGGGTCACCATTGGGGAGAACATGAGTCTTACCCATCAGGCCGACCACGGTATCAGCGGTAACGGTAGTGAAAGCAATGCCCTGATGATGGGCGTGTACAGAATGCAAGCGATCATCCCCGTTATCTGGCATGGTCCTGACTATGTCGGTCTGTCCCATACCTTCACGGAAGGTGACTGGGGAGGTACCGGTATCGCCCCGCGCCTGGGGAATGCCCGCAACTGGATGGCTGCTGCTTATCGCAGCAAGGATAATAAATACATGAACAACCGTGTGCTCGGTAATGTATATGCTAACCTGAAGATCATCAAAGGGTTGAACCTCAAGACATCCTTCGGAGGATCCCTCTACAACTGGTATTCAACATACTGGGTTGCAGCAACTTATGAAAATTCAGAGAACATTGCTACTTCTTCTTATTCTGAAAGTTCAGGATATGGTGGTGACTGGACCTGGACCAACACCCTGTCCTTCGACCGGCAGTTCGGTGATCATCACATCCTGGCCGTCCTGGGATATGAAGCCGTAAAAACCGGCATAGGCCGGAGTGTAAGAGCTGCAAGAGCCGGATATTTCTCGGATGCTTTCTCCTTCCGTACCGTGAGCAACGGTGCCAACCTGGTGGCCGGGAATTCCAATTTTTATACACCGAGAACACTGGTGTCACAGTTCCTGAGAGCCGACTATAACTTTAAATCGAGGTATTATATAAGTGCCACGATACGTCGCGATGGTTCTTCCGTCTTTGGTCCCGATACCCGTTACGGTGTCTTCCCCTCTGTTTCGGCAGCCTGGAGGATCAGTGACGAAGCTTTCCTGGCCGGGGCTGATTTCCTGAACGACCTGAAACTGCGTGGTGGTTACGGGACCCTCGGGAACCAGTTGGTGGTGTCGCCTTCCAACCAGTACTACCTGTACGGTGGCAGCCCGGCAACCTCTTTCTACGACCTGAACGGGACTTTCAATTCATCCCTCCAGGGCTTCCGTCCCACCAGGATCGGAAACCCCAATGCCAAGTGGGAGACCAGTGTCGTTGCCAATGCCGGGTTTGACCTGACCATCCTGGACCGTAAGTTTGAATTGAACTTCGACTGGTATAAGAAACAGAACAAAGACCTGCTCTTTACGCCCGAGCTCCCGGGTACTGCCGGTGCAGCCAGCGCTCCTGCCGTAAACATCGGGGAGATGAAAAACCACGGTATTGATCTTACCCTGACCTACCGCCAGCATTTCAACGATTTCCGGGTGGAAGTGTCCGGTCAGCTGACAACCTACAAAAATGAGATCATTAAGATCGCCGAGGGATATGAATTTTTTGATGATGCCAGTTACAGCACCCGTATCGGTTCCTTTAGCCGGAACATGGTGGGACATGAGGTCAGTGAATTCTTTGGATACAAGGTGCTGGGACTTTTCCAGAACCAGGCAGAGGTGGATGAAGCTCCCACGCAGGACGGTGCCGAGCCCGGTTTCTTCCGGTATGCAGATCTGGATGGCGACGGCGCTATCACACCTGACGACAGGACCTTCATCGGAAACCCGAACCCGAACTTCACATACGGTCTGAACCTGATACTGGGATACAAAGGATTTGATCTGACAGCATTCTTCTACGGTTCTGCCGGCAATGACATCTTCAACTACAACAAATGGTGGCTCGATTTCTGGCCCTCTTTCCAGGGACAGAAAAGTACGGACCTCCTTTATGACAGCTGGACACCGGATAGAACTGACGCTCCTGTCCCCAAAGCTTCGAACAAGTCGAACTTCTCCACGAACACGGTGGGTAACAGTTGGTATGTTGAGAACGGTTCCTTTTTCAGGATGAAAAACCTGCAGTTGGGTTATACCTTTCCGAAAAACTTTGCCAACAATACCTTTACGAACCTGCGTCTCTATGTACAGGCTACCAACCTGTTCACCATTACCGGTTATTCCGGTCTGAACCCGGAGATCGCAGGGCTGAGCGATACCTCCTTTGGTATTGATGAAGCAAACCTGCCCGCCATCAAGCAGTTTGTCTTCGGATTAAGTTTCGGATTTTAAAATCATCAAAAGATGCTAAATATCAGAGCAATGAAAAAAATAAAAATTTTAACAGGAATCGCGATCTTTACAGGACTTCTTTTGGTGAACTCCTGTAAGCAAAGCTTTTTGGAAATCACTCCCAACGGATCCCTGGACCAATCTGTGCTGGCTACGTACAAAGGGGTTGACGGGCTTCTCATCGGAGCATATTCCATGCTTGACGGGGTGGCTGCCGGTTTCGGCTGGCAGTCGGCCACCAGTGGCTGGGTGTACGGTAGTATCCGTGCCATCGAGGCCAACAAAGGGACCGATGCCGGTGACCAGCCGGATATCAACCCGATACAGACTTTCACGGAGACCTCTACCAACCCTTATCTCAATGTGAAATGGCGTGCCGTTTATGAAGGGATCGCCCGGTGTAACTCAACGATCCAGACCGCTAATAAGGCATTGGAAAGTGGAGCTATTACCCAGGATGAATATGACTCCTTCCTTGCCCAGGCACGTGCTCTCAGGGGATATTATCACCTGGAAGCCTGGAGACTGTGGGCCGACCGCGGATCAGGCATGTATGTTCCTTATGTGGATGAGAATACGGATCCCGCTACCGTGCGCAACGACGTGGATGTGCGGGACATGATCATCGCAGACCTGCAGGCCGGAACCACGCTGCCGAACAATATGGAGCAGGTGGGACGTTTTAACAAAACCGTTTCCGAAGTCTTTCTCGCCAAGGCTTACATGCAGATGTACAACGACTATGCCTCTGCTTTGCCTTTACTGAAAGATGCTGCAGAAAACGGTACCAACCCGGCCGGGCAGAAAGCCGGTCTGGCTCCTACTTTCGGAGAGATCTTCGACATCGAGAACCGGAATGACATGGAGTCGATCTATACAGTACAGTATTCTGTCAACGACGGTTCCGGCGGATGGAACGGCGGCTGGGGTGAAGTGCTGAACTTCCCCTATAAATCAGGTGGATCGCCTGGTGGCTGCTGCGGTTTCTTCCAGCCTACACAGGATTTTGTGAACTCCTTCCGTACCGATCCCAATGGCCTGCCTTATCTGGATAATTCTTACAATGACGAAATGGTCACCAATGATGAAGGCCTGACGCCCGATGATCCCTTTACCGAATATACCGGCCGTTTGGACCCGCGTCTTGACTGGTCGGTTGGACGTCGCGGGATCCCCTTCTGGGACTGGGGTGAGATGACAGGTTCCGACTGGATCCGTGACCAGAGTTATGCAGGTCCTTATGTCGGCAAAAAGCAGGTATACAAGAAATCTCAGGAAGGTACCTACACCGAGGTGGGTAACTGGACCTCCGGATGGACTGCCAACGGTTATCGTATGATCCGCTATGCTGATGTCCTGCTGCTGAAAGCTGAATGTGAAGCTATGCTGAACCAGGATGACCTGGGTATGGGAGAGGTGAATGCCATCCGTGAGAGAGCTGCCAACCCGGCAGGATTCGTGAGAGAGATTGATGATACCATCCCTGCTGCCAACTATGTGATCGGGCTTTATCCTGCTTCGCAGTTCGCTACACAGGCGGATGCCATGACCGCCATCAAGTTCGAGAGAAGACTTGAACTGGGTCTGGAAGGTCACAGGTATTATGACCTGCAG
>WFRO01000270.1 GCA_015486475.1 Bacteroidales bacterium | reverse complement strand
CCCCCCTCTCATTCACAGGATCCCGGTAATGACAATATGTTTGTGTTCTCCTTTACCTGGCTTCAAGGGTCATCAGAAAAGCATGTGTAGGATACTGGGAAATCTCTTCCACATCACTACTGGACAGGAACAGGATCACCCGCATCTTATCTTTGCTTAACTCTTTCACAATGACCGACCTGGTATAATCCCGGAGTACAAAGAATTCAGGTTCGGAAGTCTGTATCACCGTTACATCGCTGAACGTAACATCATAGACCGAGTCCGTTTTTTCCATGGCACAACGCAACGTGATCGTTGTATCCTCCGCAAAGGTGAAAGTGGCATGCTCATCCGGAGTGAATTTTGTAAGCCAGATACCATACGGGGTGGTCTTGATCACATCCAGGTTGTTATGGGTGGCATACCAGTAACCTGTCATTCCGCCACCGTTCACCACACGATGACCATAAGATCCGTTGTAATAAAAGATGAATTCATCATCATATTCTTCTCCCAGTCCGATGTCCTCCAGCACATTGTTATAGAAAGGCAGGTAAACATTCCCCAGATCAGCGGTAATAGGCGAAAATATCGCATCCCCTGAAGTAATGGTACGGCTGATACCCCAGCTTTTACCGTCCGGCTCGTCAGGACCTCCCGTAAGCAGATCGTAAGGTGAGGAGGGAGCGATGGGAACGATCTTGGTCTGTGAATCTACCCCTCCTTTGCCGGTGACTACCAATGTCACGGTATAATCCCCCGCTTTTTCGTATATGTGGATGGGGTTGGGCTCCGTACTGGTCTGGCCGTCCCCGAAGCCCCATTGGTATGTATCGGCATGAATGGCCTTACTGTTAAAGATCGCCGTATCACTTTTCACTTCAAAATAGAAATCCACCAATGGCGCTTCATTTTTTTCACAGGACTGTATTATCAGAAAAAAGATCCCTGTGGCCACTGCAAAGATGATATGAATACTTCTCCTTTTCATGTCTCAATATTTTTATTGGATAAATCTTTATTTGTCCCCTGTCACATCCCACCATACCGGAGTGGAAATTTCATTCGGGCCTTGTCTTTCGATCGCTTCCATCACATTGTCGTAATTGATCCCCACCTCTTTTTTGGGGTATTTGAACCGTTTGGGCAGATATCCGTTGGTCACACCGGGTTCCAGCCACGAAGCCGTTCTCCGGGGGATCACCGGATAGCCTGTGCGCCGGATACTTGTGTAGGCCTGGATAAAATTCGTGGCAAAGGAGAGCCATTTCTGGGTAGCTATCTGGCGCAACATGTTCGCCTCATCCCCGAACAAAGTGGCTTCCAATTCATCATTGATGAACCTGTCGATCGCAGTGTCCGGGATGGCCCACTGTTCCATGGCCAGCCGGATACCCTGCTGATAATAATCGTTGGCATCCCCCATATCCAGATGGATGACGGCTGCCTCGGCACGCAGGAACTTCACTTCAGGTGCGGTCAGGAAATATACAGGCATGTCCCTGGCATAAAGCGCCGGGGCAGGGTCGGAAATACTGTCCCAGTACACTTTCGAAAAAGCCAGGTCCGTAAGGCCGTTCAATACCCCCCGGTACTCCCCGAAAGGAGTGGGTTTGACCCATGCCTGCAAACGCGGATCGTCCGTACTTTTAAGCCAGTCGACCAGCTTCTTGCTCATTTTCCAGGGGGTCAGGTTGTAGATCCAGTCCCAGTTATTGTACAGGTCAGGGTTATCCAGCCGTTCGATCTGGGCATTCTGATCATTTTCCTCTATAAGATCTTCTTCCAGACACTCTTTTATGACATTGGCTGAATAGTCCGGATCGGCAAAACGGGCCCGCATGGCCAGCCTGAGACGGAAAGAGTTGGCAAAACGCACCCAGGCCTCCAGGTCGTTGTCATACAACGGATCAAACCCCGGAAAAGCCTGTGCCGGATCTCCGCTCTTAATGACCTCAATGCTGTTTTTCAGACGTGTCATCATGTCTTCATAAATCATTTTCTGGGGATCATATTTGGGATTCAGGACCCCTTCACGTCCCCAGCCTCCTTCTGTATAGGGAATGTCTCCGTAAAGATCGGTCAGACGGTCATAGTTAACAACAGAGACCACCTGTGCCAGCGCATTCCGCAAAGGGTTTTCCTCATCACCACCTGCCTGCGTAAGACGGATCACCTCGTTGGAAAGTTTCAGGGGCCCGGTGTAACTCATACTGAACACATCAAAATAATCCTCTGTAAAGAGATTGTCCTTATAAGTATCGTGCGGTCGGGCCGTATTGTTCGGAACCACATAAAAGTGACTGTATTGTGAACCGAAATGCAGCATCAGTTTCCACTGGGTCCGTGCATCCAGGAAAGTTTTTTTCACAGCATTGGAAAAAAGATATTGACTGTCCATGGTGGTCAGCGCATTGGGATTCTTGTTCATATCCCTGAAATCCGAATAACACCCGCTCAGCAACAGGGACATCAAAACAACCGGGATGATCTTTTTCATTCTTTTCATCTGTATAATTTTTATTTTTTTGTTTCCTGCAGGACTGGTATTCATATTAAAATCCGATCTTGATATTAAACGCTATACTTCTGGTGGTAGGCAGGGCATGGTTCTCAAAACCGTTCCCCACATTGCCCGGATTGTAGCCCGATTCCGGGTCTGCCTGGCGGGAAGCCCTGTAGAAAAAGAACAGGTTACGTCCCGAGAGGGAAAGGTTCACATAAGCCATGGGGGTCTTCTTTAGGACCTTCTGCGGAAAATCGAATCCCAGCACCATCTCGCGCATGCGAACGTTGGTGGCATCCACGATCCACTCTTCGGCAATGTCCTGCGCATAGATATTGTACCACCTCCAGATCGGCTGGATGGGTATATCGTTCGGCTGGCCATTCTTTTCCAGCACTCCTTTTTCGTAATAACCGTCAGGCTCTACCCCTTCCAAAGGGGTCTGGTACATGGTGCTCTCATCATGCGTGGCATACCACTCCGCACGTCCTTCCAGGGTCTCCACCGTATTTCCGAACAGGCTTTTGATCGCTTTGCCCCAGGAGAAGAATTCGCCTCCTTTCTGTATATCCACCAGGAAGCTTAACCAGAGTCCTTTATAGCTCATCTTCCCCGAAAACCCTGCCAGGAAATCCGGATTGATATTTCCCAGATTGGTATACTCGCCTTTCTGGGCATACCCCTGGTCATCGATCAGTTTTCTGCCGAATTTGTCTTTTTTATAAGCATATCCGTAAATATCCCCGTATTCCTCTCCGGGCCTTGCCTGGATGGATGCCGACCAGAGATGGGCCAGTTCCAGCTTGTCCAGGCTCGGGTGCAACGATTGTACTATGGAAGTGCTGTGTGAAAGATTAAAGGACAGATGCAGATCGAACCCGCTTTCCGTGTGTACCGGGGTACCCCCGATCCGGAGCTCGTATCCCTGGCT
>WFRO01000269.1 GCA_015486475.1 Bacteroidales bacterium | reverse complement strand
GTCTTTCAAATAAGTGAGTACATTTACCCATCCTGAAGTAATTGTGGGATAGACTTTAAAATTTACGTTTTTAAGTTTGTCAGGCGCTTCTTTTTGTTTTTGTAAATTAAAGAGCACTTCAGACTCAATAATGTTCTCACCCACTACCCAATCCAGGGTCATTTCAGGGCTGACAATGGTATTTCCCGAACTTACCATTACATGTTCGTTTACTTTTTGACTCATACAATAAAAAGAGATCAAAAAGAGGGGAAAAAATAGTAGTAGTTTTTTCATAGGATTTGTTTTTAAAGTGTTTATGTTCTCCTCACTCAGGGTTTTCCGGTGTCTCATGCCGGTTATCGATCCCGGCAGGATCCTTTGTCGATCTATCTTTATCATCAGGACCCTGTCCGGTGGTGCAGGAGATCATGATTTTTGAAAACACCCTCAGTGATCTGATCTTCTCATACGCACATAAAGTTCCGTAAAACACTGTTTTAATGCTATCACTTATGATGCATTATTTGCAACATTCACGATCACTGTTCCAATATGCGGAACGGGGAGGAAAGGGATATGACTTATTATCTCAAAATATTTACTGATCGTCTCAAAATCAGGAAGAAATGAAAAGAGCAGGCCGGGTCAGCCGTGGATCTTGCTCGGGTTGATGCCGAACTGGCGGGTGAAGGCCCTGCTGAAATGGGCCAGGCTTTTGAAGCCGGTGAGGTAAGCCACTTCCGACACATTCATACCGGAGGTGGTCAGGTATTCTTTGGCTTTGTGCAGCCTCAGTGACCGGAAGTATCCGGCGATGGTCTTGTTGGTGATCGATTTGAATTTGCGGTACGAAAAAACAAAAAACAGGATCTTATGTTCATAAACACATAAAATATCCTGTTTTGGTTTCTGTACAACCGGGGTTTGTATTTTGTAATTATTCAAAAATATTTTACCTTAATCCTCTGATTTCTTTCACATAAATCTTTTCCTATGAACATCTCTTATTTTGATCCGTTCACCAAAGGGTGGGAGAGGATGAAGCTCATCCTGTTCAGGCCTTTTGATCTGAGCAAGTGGTTTGCCCTGGGATTTTCGGCTTTCCTGGCAGAGTTGCTGGGCAATGGCGCCGGCTATCCAAATACGTTCAAGAACAAGGTCGATCTTCAGAATTATGATGTGCATAATGCCGTATCCTCGGCTTATAACTGGATGGTACAGCATCCCTGGTGGCTGGGGGTCATTGCGACCGGTATCCTGCTGGGCATCACGCTGCTTGTTCTCTTTGGCTGGCTCAGCTCGCGGGGCAAGTTCATGTTCCTGGACAATGTTGTCCACAACCGGTCGGAGGTCAGCAGACCCTGGCACGAATATAAACGGGAAGGAAATTCTCTCTTTATATGGAGGCTGATTTTCGGCGTGGTTATCTTTGCCGGTTTTCTGGTGATCACGGGGGTGGCTTTTGTGGCCCTGGGCGACAGGTTATATTCGGGCAACTCGCTGGGAGGGATCCTGTTAACGGGCCTGTGGGTGGTATTCCTGTATGGCTTGTGGATGATCACCATCGGATATGTCTCGCTTTTCCTGAATGATTTCATCGTTCCCCTGATGTACAAATACCGGATCCCTGCCACGGAGGCCTGGCATAAGTTCATGCCTCTGCTGAAAGCACATTTCTGGTATTTCGTACTGTACGGGATCTTTATCTTCTTCCTGAGTGTCGTAGTGGTCATCACAGTAATGCTTGCCGGGCTGCTCACCTGCTGTATCGGCCTGCTCCTGCTCATCATTCCCTATATCAATGCCGTGGTGCTGCTGCCCGTGTCGGTGACTTACCGCTCGCTGAGCCTTTATTTCCTGGAGCAGTTCGGGGCGGAGTACCGGCTGTTCGAAGAGATCGCCGCCGTGCCGGAAACGCCTGAAGGTGATAACAGCGGCCATGCCTGATTCCGGATGACTCTTTTCCGTTTCACTTACCGGGATTATGACCGCCGATCGGCGGCGGGGTGGAACCGCATCCTGTGGAGCGGGATCCTGCTGCTTTTCCTGCTGTTCCCTTTTCTCACCCACCACGGGGATACCGGTCAGGTTTGCCAGTTCCATGCCCTGACGGGACTAAGCTGTCCCACCTGCGGCATGTCACGGTCGCTGTATGAGTTCGTTCATCTCCACCTGCTTGCCTCTTTCCGGATGCATCTGATGGGGCCTTTCCTCTATCTGACAGCGCTCGTCCTGTTCGTGAAGACCGTGGCAGAGGTGGTCAGCGGAAAAAAGATCGATCCCGGTCTGCGGCCCGTGGTGATCCGGCATATCCTATTGTATACGCTCCTGGCATGGATCGTTTACTGGCTGGTCAGGATGGCCGTAGAATACTTCTCACGCTGATCATGCCAGGATCAGGTCGATGCCTGCTGTTTGGAACTCCTCACGGAAATTTTCCGGCAGGTCGCTGTCGGTGGCCAGATGTTGAATATCGCGGGGATAGCAGATATTGGTGAGCTCCTCTTTCCCGAACTTGCTTGAGTCGGAGACAATAAAGACCTCCCGGGCTTTTTGGATGATGTGGCTGGCGATCTCGGCCCGCAGGAGGTCGCGCGAGGTGAAACCCGTCGCGGTGGTGTACCCGTCGATGCCGATAAAGGCTTTGCCCACGTTCAGTTGGTCGATGCAGGCCCGGGTCATTTTGCCCACCAGCGATTCGCTGTTGTGCTGGTAGATGCCGCCCAGGAGGATGACCCCGGCGCTCTCCTCCCTGCGGAACTGCCGGGCGATGTAAACGTTGGTCGTGATGAGGGTCACCTTCTTGCGCTTCACCAGTTCGCGGGCCAAGAGGGCATTGACCGATCCGGATTCGATCAGCACCGTCTCTCCGGGTTCGACCCGGGAAGCTACCTGGCCGGCGATCCTCAGTTTCTGCTCGTAGTTGATGCCCAGGCGGTCGGAGAGGTCGTCGGCCTCGCGCAACACGGCCCCGCCGTGCACCCTGCGCAACAGTCCTTCCTCCTCCAGGAGGTTCAGGTCCTGGC
>WFRO01000268.1 GCA_015486475.1 Bacteroidales bacterium | reverse complement strand
TAACCGCAAATTTACTCATGCTGCAAAAGACTGGGTATTGTTTCATAAAATTTCATGTATTTCCTATAAACAGGCCATGGCCATCGAAAAACATATCAAAAAGATGAAGAGTACCACCTATATTCGAAATCTGAAAAAATACCCGGAAATCTCTCAGAAATTACTGGAAAGATATAAATAAATGATGCCATAGCTCTCCCGATATTTATCGGGAGGTAGAGCACAGGACTGAAAATCCTGGTGTCCCTGGTTCTCCCGATTTCTATCGGGACCAGGTGGCACCACTCACGCAATGAAATGCCGCGCAAGCGGCATTTTTATTCTGTTCAAGACCTGACAGATACCCGGGTTTAATAACCCGGTGAACTAAAAAGATCTGACGGCACGAACCATGAATTTAAGATTTTTATCATCTGTTCCGTCAGTACCTGTATTCATATGAAATGCCCATGCATACTTATTGTTACCATCCACCTCTGTAGAAGACCAACAGACCTTATATCCGATAAGATTTTTATTCAATGTTTTATTGATCTCAAATCTCACCTGATACAGCTTACCTAATTCATCAAGAGCAGGCAGATACCAGTCACCCGCGGATGTCCCGGGGGTTGAATAATCGGCACATAATTTTGCAGCATAGCTGCCATCACCCTGGGCTGAGATAATACCAGGCGTATTCACCGACCCGTCATACAGACTAAAAGCCCCTGTCTCTACATTAGAACCATTGTACCATTGTATGGTTTCTTCATTATTTAAGAGTCCATACGAACAGATCAAACCATGTTCTCCTGTATTGTCAACCCAGAAAACAACCCCGTCTTCTCCGTTATTGCCCAATAATTCTCCTACGTAGTGTTTGCCGTGTATGCTTTCGGCACTTTTAGCATGCAGGGCATAAGGGACGGTCAGCAACTGACTGGATCCCAAAATAGCAGAATAATCCGTCCCTCCCTGGGGATCGATCCCTGTCTCCAGGTAGTAAGGACCCTCTGCCCAATCAATTGTGTCAAATCCTGCCTGCCCGCCGATCTCTATGGCCAGCAAGCCATTGGCATTGGTAGCAGGGGTTTGCGTCTCTTCGTAAACCAACGTCCCATCAGCAGCCCCCTGTAAAATCCTGATCCGGATACCTACCTGTGTTTCCGTAACAAGTTCCTGGTCAGCATTCCTCACGACAGCCTGGTAGCTCATCTTCTGGGGTGTCTGGGCTCCAACCTGCAGCATGGGGAGCAAACCTGCAGTTACAATCAATGCTGTGAGAAAAATATTAACTTTCTTCATTTTTGTTCCTCCTTAATGCTTAATAATTTTATATGTTCTGATCTCTTTTTTATGATCGGTCACCTTCAGAAAATAAACGGCAGAATTATATTTGCTCAAATCAAACTGCGTTTGCTCACCTGCGGCCTTTTTACCCTCTAAAAGCTTTCCGTTTGCATCATAAAGCTGGTAGAGCATATGATCTGTTTTTGAATTTTCTACTTTGACAGTAATAAATCCATTTGCCGGGTTTGGATAGACCCATAACGTTAAGCCGGGTTTTTCTGTTTCCGGTATGGCCGAAACAACGGAAATCTCATAAGGCTGTTGGACTCCCTGAGCAAGGGTGTAACCGTCGGTTCCCGTATTGGTGGTATAAACCATTTGTCCTATGGTATAGCTGGAAGTTCCTCCTCCACCGCTCGCCTCACCCCCGGTGGCAGGTATAGTTTCTTGTGCTTTGGTGCTTACTACTATTAAAAATAGCATGAACACCAGTAAAATTGTTGATTTTTTCATAGGCTTGTTTTTTATTGGTTAGTATTAAAGCTATCTGTATTTATCTTGAGAAATTTTCTCCATTACATGTATACTAACCATACAAAACCCCGGGAAAGAAAATGCTATCGGGGCACTTCGAGATCCTTAATCCATTAAAGTTAAACATTTTAAAAAAGATTTAAAACCCCTATTGTTAAATGTTTATCAAATAAATCAGCATGTTCCCCAAAAAAGTTGGTACTATACATTCACGGGATCGCTTTTATTTTGGTTTATTTATTCATTTTTATTTTTCAAATATCCGGGGTTTCCAATACTTTTCTTTTTTATCAATTCCCTTCGTACCTTTGCCCCGGAGATCTTCAGATATGGAATATATACGGCATGAGTTAAAGAACGGTATCCGGCTGGTGCATGCCCCTCTGGCTTCTGAGGTGGCATACTGCGGTCTGCTGTTCAATACGGGCTCGCGGGACGAGTCGGACGAAGAGGAGGGTCTGGCCCATTTCATTGAACATGTCGTCTTCAAGGGAACGCAGAGGCGGAAGGCCTGGCACATCCTCAGTCGTCTGGAAGATGTGGGAGGCGAACTCAATGCTTACACGACCAAGGAGGAAACTTTCCTGTATGCCTCCTTCCTGAAAGAAGACCATGAGCGTGCCGTAGAGCTCCTGGCCGATATCGCTTTTCACTCTGTCTTTCCGGAGTTTGAGATAGAAAGGGAAAAAGAGGTGGTCCTCGACGAGATCAACTCTTACCTCGACAGCCCCGGTGAACTGGTCTACGACGAGTTCGAGAATATGATCTTCCCCGCTCAGCCCCTGGGCCGCTTCATCCTGGGCCGGCCGGAAAAGGTGAGGGAGATCACCCGGGAGAAGGTGATCCGTTTTTACGAGAACAACTACTTCACCAACGAGGTGGTTTTCTGCTCGGCCGGCGACCTCCCCACAAAAAAGGTCCTCCGGCTCTTTGAGAAATATTTTGCCGGTATCCCCACCCGCACTCGCAGGACACCCCGCCGGTCCTCTTCCGGTTACGTCAGAAAGGAAGAAAGGATCCGCAAGGACACCTACCAGAGCCACTGCATCCTGGGCACGGCGGGCTATCCCGTCACCGACCCCCGCCGGCCGGCCCTTTACCTACTCAACAACATCCTGGGAGGACAAGGCATGAACTCCAGGCTCAACCTGACCCTCCGCGAAAAAAGAGGACTGGCCTATACGGTGGAATCCTCCTACAACCCTTACATGGATACGGGCGTTTTCTCCATTTATTTCGGCACCGACCGGAAGGACCTGGAGAAAAGCATCGACCTGACACTGCGGGAGATGAAAAAGCTCCGGGAGAAGCCCCTGGGCCCCCTGCAGCTCTCCCGGGCCAAAAAACAACTGACCGGCCAGCTCACCCGTTCGCTGGAAAACCCTGAGAACCTGCTGGCCGGCATGGGCCGCAACCTGCTCCTGTTCAACAGGACCTATACCCTCCGGGAGATGACCGCTGCCATTGAGAAGATCACGGCAGAGGACCTCCTCTCCATTGCCCGGGAGATCCTCGACCCTGCCACACTCTCCACCCTTATTTACTACTGATCATGATCCCGTTCAACAGCCCCGGTCTGCAACGCTACCTCGATACATTCAGCACGCCTGAAGATCCGGTACTGGAAGAGCTCTCCCGGCGCACCCACCTGCAGACCGTCTATCCGCAAATGATGTCGGGGGCCCTCCAGGGCCGCCTGCTGCAGTTCATCAGCCACATGATCCGCCCTGCCCGTATTCTGGAGATCGGGACCTTCACGGGCTATTCGGCCATCTGCCTGGCACAGGGGCTGCGGGAAGGCGGAAAACTCATCACCCTCGAGGCAAATGACGAGTATGAAAAGATCATCCGGGAATTTTTTGAGAAAGCCGGCATTACCGGCAGGGCCGAGCTGATCATCGGCGATGCCCTGCAGATCCTACCGGAATTGAAAGGTCCGTTCGACCTTGTTTTCATCGATGCCGACAAAAAAGAATATGGCGACTACTACGACCTGGTCATAGACAAAGTAAAAAACGATGGGTTTCTCCTGGTGGACAATGTCCTGTGGGACGGGAAAGTACTGTCGCCGGAGAAGCGAATGGATGAAGAGACCGCTGCCATCCACCGTTTTAACCAAAAGATCACGGCAGATCCCCGCGTGGAGAATCTCCTCCTGCCCGTACGTGACGGTCTCATGCTCATCCGTAAAAAATAAAAGGGAAGAACCCCTACGGCCCTTCCCTTTAATGAATATTCTCTTTCCCCTTCGTTCTATTCGCTGTTATTGAGGCCTTCCAGCTCTCCCGTGATCTCCTTGATACGGATGGAGTTCAGCTCCTTGGAGACCGTGGTCAGATTCATCATAATGGTCTTGAACTCAGGATAATTACTGTATTTCTGTTTCATCACGTACATGATCTTCAAAACAGAATTCTGCAGATTTTCCGAGGTCTCAAATTCTTTCAGATCTTTGATACTTTCCTTTTCCATGATGCTATATTTTTT
>WFRO01000267.1 GCA_015486475.1 Bacteroidales bacterium | reverse complement strand
TGTCTTATCCGGCATTAAACAGTCTGAAGAAGGCAACGAATTGGTAATAAGGCTTGTGGAAGTAACCGGGAAACCCACCACCCTTTATCTGACGCTTCCGGCAGTTGTTAAGTCAGCACGAAGATTGAACCTGATTGAATTACCTCTGACCCATGTGGCACAACCGGAAATTAAAGGAAACACTTTGAAAGTCACCGTCAAACCCCATGAGATTGTTACATTGGGGATCCAGGTTCTCCGGTGATCTTTCCCTTTGATATCTGACGACTCGCCTACAACTCCTGCCAGAATGAGACCTAGGGATGTCTCTTTATATTTCAGTACTTGCTTAATCACTAAGATATCCATATCTTTCGGCAAAAAGCACCGATCATGACCAGCCATTCCGAAAACTCCTCCGATAGTGATCTTTCCTGTCGCCGCACAAAGGTCGATCCCATCCTGATCCACAACAACCGGGCCCGCCTTCTCTATGAAGGAGAGCGGCTGGATAAACTGGCCGACATCCTGTATATGACCGGCAATGCCGTGCGCCTGAAGATCCTCTACCTCCTCTTCCAGGAGGAGAAGCTCTGTGTATGCGACCTGACCGATATTCTGGGGATGAAGATCCCCGCCGTGTCCCAGCACCTCCGCAAGCTCAAGGACGCCGCCATGGTGACCACCCGCCGTCAGGGCCAGACGATCTATTACAGCATCACGGAAGAGTACCGGTATTATGTGGAGGTATTCTTCAACAGGATGATGAAACATAAAAGTTCGTAGTTCGTGGTTCGTGGTTCGTGGTTCGTAGTTCGTGGTTAGTGGTTCCGCATCATTGCTTACTCCTTATTTAACACCGGTTCCTGAGTAGCCGCAGGCATATCGAAGGATCCACCGTTTCACTCATTCCCCGTCCGAACGGACATTCGTCCGGGCGGGAAACATTCACTCATTCAAGCATTCGAAAATCCTGTACCATTTTCCGAAAATGATATACAACCAATGGCTGCGGGTTCCCGATCTTTGTACTGTAACCCAATAAAATATACAGCCATGTTTATCAAATTAGTTCTCATATCGTTTTTCCTGGTCGGCCTGGTGATGCTGACCCTGAGCGTCAAGCTGCTGTTTGACAAGAAAGCAACTTTCACGGTGCACTCCTGCAGCACGGAACCCGGTGCGGATCCTGATGGCATAGGATGCCATTCCTGCCAGTTGAAAGATATTGCCAACTGCGACGAAAAGGAAAAAGAAGACTTATCCTTTAAAACTTTAAGATCATGAAATTAATAAAAGCATACATCCGCTATCGCAAGACCGACGAGGTGGTCAAAGGACTCCGGAAAGCCGGACATTGTTGCCTCACGCTGGTGGACTGTGAGGGCACGGGCGACTATGTCGACCAGGAGAAAGAGCACATCAGCGACAAATATCCTTTTATCAGCGCTGCCCGTGTGATCAAACTCGAGCTGCTGGTGCCCGGAGAAAAAGTGAATGAAGTGGTCCGGCTGATCCGTCAGTACGGCCGCACCGGATACCGGGGCGACGGCATGATCCTGATCTCCCCCGTAGAGAAGGTCTACAAAGTAAGAACCGACGAGATCGGGATAAAATACATCTAAAAATCATAAAAAAATGGAATATTTAAACGACACCGCCACGGCAACCTATTATTGCCCCATGAAATGTGAAGGCGGGAAAACCTATGACCAGCCGGGGCAATGCCCTGTCTGCAACATGAACCTGGTGCCCGTGGAGGAAAATTCTCCCTCAGGAGAAACACACAACCATACACATGAACATGTTCATGACCACAGCCATGATCATACACACAGCCACGCTGCAGATGCAGGAGCTGCCCTGCATGCTGAAGATACGCATAAACACAACCATTCCCACAACGGGGATGAGTATTACTGCCCGATGCGCTGCGAAGGGGACAAGACCTATGATCAGCCGGGTGACTGCCCGGTCTGCGGCATGCATTTGGTCAAGGCTGTGAAGGCCACCCCGAAAAAAGGGGTGAAATACACCTGCTCAATGCATCCCGAGATCATCCGCGACG
>WFRO01000266.1 GCA_015486475.1 Bacteroidales bacterium | reverse complement strand
TTGTTGGACGGAAAAAGAGGTGGAAGGTTTAAACCCTTCAACTTTTCAACTCATCAACTCATCAACTCTTAATGAAACTGTTAAATTTTGTTAAATGAAATCCTGCCGTGGAGAGCGAAAGAGCGAACTTTTTATTTTTGTCGTGCCATTAAGATTGCCCGGGAGTGATGGGCTGTATGGATGTTGTTTAACTTTAAAAAATGGTGTCGGGAGAAGGGATATACAGAGTCTTTACCCCAACGTCTGAAAAAGAAAGACCAGGTTATTTACTATAATTAAAACGGAATGATATATGGATATCAAAGTTGAGAACATCACCAAGACCTATGGTCCGCAACGGGCGGTTGACAGGATCAGCTTCCATGTGAAGACGGGGGAGATCCTGGGTTTTCTCGGGCCCAACGGCGCCGGCAAGACCACCACCATGAAGATGATCACCAACTACCTTCTCCCGGAAGAGGGGAATATCATCATCGGAGGGAAGTCCCTCCTCGAGGATGCGGAGGAGCTGAAGAAACATATCGGCTATCTCCCTGAGAACAATCCCCTCTATCAGGATATGCCGGTGATCGATTACCTGGAGTTCTGCGCGGAGATACAGCAGATCCCGAAAGAAAAAGTTCCGGAGCGCATCCGGGAGATGGTGCGCGTGTGCGGGCTGAACCAGGAAAAGCATAAGAAGATCGGGGAGCTCTCCAAAGGGTACCGTCAGCGTGTGGGACTGGCCCAGGCGATGATCCACGACCCGGAGATCCTCATCCTCGACGAGCCCACCACCGGCCTTGACCCCAACCAGATCGTGGAGATACGTAAGCTGATACGGGAGCTGGGACGCGAGAAGACGGTCATCCTCTCGACGCACATCATGCAGGAGGTGGAGGCTACCTGCGACCGTATCCTCATCATCAACAAAGGGAAGATCGTTGCCGACGGCACTGCCGAGAGCCTCTCCAAGCAGGTGCAGGGCCAGGAACTGCTGCACATGAAGATCGAGGACGGTGACCCCAACGAGATCTTCAAAGCCCTGCAACAACTGCCTACCGTGGATCTTGTGGATTTCATGGACCGGCAGCAGAACCGGTTCGAGATACAGAGCAAGCCCGAGATGAGCTCACGGAGGGAGGTCTTCAGCCTCTGTGTGGAGAAAGGATGGGTGATCACGGAGATGATCCCCGTGGAGACCAAGCTGGAGGATATCTTCCGCGAACTGACCATGAACTGATAACCGAAAAAGCAAAGATATTATGAAGACAATATGGATCATCTCAAAAAAGGAACTGAACAGCTTCTTTAATTCTCTCATGGCCTACATCATGCTGCTGCTGTTCCTCACTTTCAGCGGTCTTTTTACCTGGCTGATAGGGTCGGATATCTTCATGGTCGGCCAGGCCAGCCTGCGTACCTTCTTCAGCGTGGCCTACTGGACCCTTTTCTTTTTCATCCCGGCCCTGACGATGCGTATGATCGCCGAAGAGAATGCTTCGGGTACCATCGAGTTGTTGCTGACCAAGCCGGTGACCGACCGTCAGCTGGTGCTGGGCAAGTTCACTGCCGCCCTGTTGCTGGTGATCGTCTCCCTGCTCTTTACCTTTCCCTGGGTGATTACCGTGGCCTCCATCGGCAACCTCGACCAGGGAGCTGTCCTCGGGGGATATCTGGGACTGACCCTGCTGAGCGCGGTCTATATCAGCATCGGTATCTATGCCAGCAGCATCACCAACAACCAGATCGTAGCCTTCCTGACCGCTCTGTTCATCGGCATCTTTTTTCAGATCATCTTCGACATGCTGGCCGGCACCTTCAGCGGCTGGCTGGGAGAGGTCTTTCATTTCCTCAGTCTCACCTCCCACTATGAGAGCATGTCGCGGGGCGTCATCGACACCAAGGATGTGATCTACTTCCTGTCGATACCTGTGCTGGCCCTGAAGATGGCTGAGAACGCGCTGGCCAAACGCAATATGTAACCCGGAAAATTATCTGCTATGAAAAAGAAGAACCTGTATATAGCCACATTGCTGATCGCCGCCATCCTGCTGGTGGTCAATCTGATCTCCGTGAAGATGTTCTATCGTCTCGACCTGACGGAAGATCATGCCTATACGCTGAGCAAGGCGACGAAGGATATCCTGAAGAACCTGAAGGAGCCGGTGACGGTGAAGGCTTATTTCTCGAAAGACCTGCCGCCGGCCATCGCCGAGACGCGCAATGAGTTCAGGGACATGCTCATCGAGTATTCCAACCGCTCGAAAGGCATGCTGGTGTATGAGTTCATCAACCCCAACGAGGACCAGGAAAAGGAGCAGGAGGCCCTGAAGGACGGCGTGCAGCCGGTGATGATCAACGTGCGGGAGAAAGACCAGATGAAACAGCAGAAGGCTTACCTGGGGGCCGTCATTACGATGGGCGACCGCAAGGAGGTGATCCCTTTCATGCAGCCCGGCGGACCCATAGAGTATGCGCTCTCCTCGGCCATCAAGAAGCTCTCTGTGACCCATAAACCCAAAGTGGGGATCATTGAAGGATACGGTTGTGCCGGCCTGAGTGAGCTGGGGCAGGTGCGGCAGGGCCTGGATGTGCTGTATGATGTGCAGCCCCTGCGTCTCACCGACACGACCGCCATCCCCGAAGACATACGTACCATCGCCCTCGTGCGGCCGCAGGACAGCCTGCCGCAGTATGTCTTCACACAGCTGGACGCTTTCCTGAAACGGGGCGGTAATATCTTCGTGGCCATCAACCGCGTGAAAGGCGACCTGCAGCGTGCCTACGGGTCGGTGCTCAATACGGGCCTGGAATCGTGGCTCCTCAGCAAAGGCATCAGCGTGGCGCCCGATTTCGTGGTGGATGCCAAATGCGGGGCTGTGACCGTACAACAGCAGCAGGGCTATTTCCGCATCGCCAGCCAGGTCTCGTTCCCATACCTGCCGCTGATCAGCACCTTCGCCGACCATCCGGCCGTCAAAGGCCTGGAGACCGTGATCATGGAGTTTGTCAGCCCGCTGGAGTATACGGGGGACTCGACAAAAACTTTCACGCCCCTGGCCTTTACCTCGGAGAAGTCCAACACCCTGCCGGCGCCGCTCTTCTTTGATATCCAGAAACAGTGGACGCAAGCAGACTTCCCGAAGAAACACATCCCCGTGGCGGGCCTGCTGGAAGGGAACTTCGGGGGTGACAGGAAAGGTCGCATCCTGGTGGTGGGGGATGGTGACTTCCCGGTGAACCGGGGCAATCAGCAGATCAACGGCGACAATGCCAACCTCATGGTCAACGGTATCGATTTCCTCTCAGACGATACGGGGCTTATAGAACTGCGCACGCGCGGCATCACCTCGCGGCCCATCAAAGAGCTGAGCGACTCTACACGCACCCTCCTGAAGATCGTCAACTTTGTCCTGCCCCTCCTGCTGGTGATCCTTTACGGGATCTTCCGCCTGTGGAGAAACCGTAAGATACGCATGGAGAGAATGGAAGCGGACTATTCCTGATCACTGATGGTTGAACTTAAAACTTGAAGAGTCATGGCTAAGAACAACAATAAGACATTGATCATCATCCTGGTCGTGCTGGGTGTTATCCTCCTGCTCCTGCAGTACAACAACCGGAAGAAAGAGAGCACATTGAAACGGGACCTGGTGGATATCGACACGGCCAAAGTGACGGCTATCTACCTGTACCCCCAGTCGGAGAAGGGGAAAGAGTTGGTCTTCCGGCGTACGGACAAAGGGTGGCGAATCAAAGAGGACGACAGGGATGCTCCCGTGGAAGCTCCCACGGTACGTAACCTGCTCACCACTGTGTTGCGCATCAAACCGCAGCAGCTGGTGGCCGTGGGGGAGGAGTCGTGGGCAGAGTATCATGTCAACGACTCGCTGGCCACGCGGCTGAAGATCAAAGAAGGGAACAAGACCACCCTCGACCTGTACATCGGCAAGTTCTCCGTGGAGAGGCCCTCGGGCAACAACCCGTACCAGAACTACAACCGCAATGTCACGGGCAAGTCGTATGTGCGGGCGGCCGGCGACAAGGAGGTGTATGCCGTCGAGGGCTTCCTGCCCATGATGTTCAACCAGGGCTTTGCCGCCTGGCGCGACGGGCGGTTCCTGAAGCTCTTCCGCAATGACATACAGAAGATCACTTATACCTATCCTGCCGACAGCGGCTTCGTTCTGCACAACGATACCACCGGCTGGGGCTGGAAGGTGGATAATGAGCCGGTCGACTCGGCCGCGGTGGCCCACTACCTGAGCGTCCTGTCGAACCGCCGCTACTCGAAATTTGCCGACGGCTACACCCCTCCGGCGCAACCCGACTACCAGATGACCATCGAAGGGAAGAACTTCAAGCCGGCAGTGATCAAGGTGTACCGGGACAACAAGTACCATCTGGTGGTACATTCGAGCCAGAACCCGGAGAGCTACTTCGCCGATGATGAC
>WFRO01000265.1 GCA_015486475.1 Bacteroidales bacterium | reverse complement strand
TATCTGCCCGGTAAAGAGGATTACAGTCTGGGGGATAAAGTGCTTCTCCGCGGGCACATCATGATCGAGGAGATCAAAAAGCGGAACCATCGTCAGGATCATCAAACCGACCTTTAATAAAAACCCTTTTGTTATGTCAAAGAAAAAAGAAAAAAGACCAACCCTGTACGAGGAGATCATTGCGAAAGGATATTCGCGGCGTGATTTCCTCAAGTTTTGCGGGATGATGGGAGCTTTTCTGGGCCTTGAGTACAGTGGCGTCGGCCAGATCGTCAAGGCCATGGAGACGAAGCCCCGCCTCCCTGTTGTATGGCTCCATTTCCAGGAGTGCACCTGCTGCAGCGAGTCGTTCATACGCTCGTCCCATCCCATTGTTGCCGACATTATCCTAGACAAAGTATCGCTTGACTATACCTGTACCCTCATGGCCGCTGCCGGAGATCAGGCAGAGGAGAATCTCCGGGCCACTATGGAGAAGTACAAAGGAGAGTATCTCCTGATGGTCGAAGGATCTGTGCCCATGAAAGACAAAGCTTACTGTTGCATCGCAGGACGCAGTGCGTATGACAGTCTTCTTGAGGCTGTTGAAGGATGCAAAGCCATCATCGCCTGGGGCAACTGTGCCGTCTCGGGATGTGTGCAGGGGGCTGCCCCCAACCCCACGGGGGCTACTCCCGTGCATAAACTGGTGAAAGGCAAGCCGTTGGTCAACGTGCAGGGCTGTCCTCCCATTGCTGAAGTGATGGCCGGCGTGGTGGTTTACATGCTTACTTTCAACCGCATTCCGGAACTCGACGGTCTGGGTCGCCCCAAAGCTTTCTTTTCCAGAAGGGTCCACGACACCTGCTACCGGCGGCCCAATTATGATGCAGGACTTTTCGTCGAGACCTTTGACGACGAGAATGCCCGCAGAGGATACTGCCTCTACAAAATGGGATGCCGCGGACCGGTCACCTACAACTCCTGCGGCGTGATCCGATGGAACGACGGCACCAGCTTCCCCATCCAGTCGGGCCATCCCTGCATCGGCTGCAGTGAAGCCAATTTCTGGGACAACGGTCCTTTCTACCAGCATCTGGCCAGTTTCCCGGGCTTCGGCGTAGAGACCACCGCCGACGACATAGGCCTGGCCATAGGCGCTGTTACCGCCGCCGGCATCACAGCCCATGCCATAGCCACCAACATACGGAAACGCAAGATGATACGCGAAGGGATCCTGAACCCTGAACCTGAACACGATGAAGATGATCAAAAATAAAAATCTACTGTCATGGCAAAAAGAATCGTTGTAGACCCCATAACCCGCATCGAAGGACATCTGCGCATCGAGGCAGAAGTACGGGACGGCCGTATCGTCGATGCGTACAGCTCCGGCACCATGGTGCGGGGCATAGAGAAGATCCTGAAAGGCAGAGACCCGCGGGATGCCTGGGCTTTCACCGAGCGTGTGTGCGGCGTATGTACCACCGTCCATGCCCTGGCCTCGGTACGCTCCGTCGAGAATGCCCTGGACATCGTCGTGCCTCCCAACGCCGAGCTGATCCGCAACCTGATGTTCACCACGCAGTACATGCACGACCACGTGGTGCATTTCTATCACCTGCATGCCCTTGACTGGGTGGATGTCGTGTCGGCGCTGAAAGCCGACCCGGCCGAGACCTCCCGCATCGCCATGTCGATATCCCACTGGCCCAGGAGCTCGACAGGCTATTTCAGTGACCTCCGGAAAAGGCTCACCCGTTTTGTGGAGAGCGGCCAGCTGGGGATCTTCCGGAACGGTTACTGGGGACACAAAGCCTACAAGTTACCCCCTGAAGTGAACCTGCTGGGGGTGGCCCATTACCTGGAAGCCCTGGAGTGGCAGAAAGATATCGTAAAGATACACACCATCCTCGGAGGCAAGAACCCACACCCCAACTACCTGGTGGGCGGTGTGCCGTGCCCCATCAACATCAACGAAGAGAACGCCCTGAACAACGAACGCCTCAGCATGATCAAAAGGCTGCTCGAACAGGCAAAAACCTTCGTTGACCAGGTCTATATCCCCGACCTGCTCGCCGTAGCCTCGTTCTACAAGGACTGGGGTGCCATCGGCGGAGGACTGAAAAACTACATGGCCTACGGCGACCTGCCCGTGAGCGGTATCCGCGACACCTCCGGCTTCAAATTCCCCCGCGGGATCATTATGGGCCGCAACCTCAACGAGGTGCTTGAGGTAGACGGCACCGATGCAGACCAGATACAGGAGTTCATCGCACATTCCTGGTATGAATACGAGGAAGGGGACAAAACAGGCAAACACCCCTGGGACGGAGAGACCAACTTCAACTTCACCGGCCCCCGGCCTCCCTATGAACAGCTGAATGTGGAAGGTAAGTACAGCTGGCTGAAGACACCCCGCTGGAAAGGCAACCCCATGGAGGTAGGGCCCCTGGCACGTATGCTGGTAGGTTATGCCTCCGGCAGGGACGAGTTCAAAGAGGTGATCGGGTACGCTCTCAGCCAACTGGACGTACCTGTCGAAGCCCTCTTCTCCACCCTGGGACGTACGGCAGCCCGCGGACTGGAGACCAAGCTGATCTCAGGCTGGGCCCTGGAATTCTATGACCAGCTCATCAACAACATCCGCAACGGAGATACCCGTACCTTCAACAACGAGAAGTGGGAGCCCAAAATGTGGCCGTCAGAAGCCAAAGGGGTCGGCCTGAGCGAAGCGCCCCGTGGCGCCCTGGCCCACTGGATTCGCATAAAAGACGGGCTTATCGAAAACTATCAGATGGTGGTGCCGAGCACCTGGAACGCATCCCCGCGCGATCCCAAAGGACAACGGTCGGCCTACGAGGAGGCCCTCCTCGGGACCCCCGTGGCAGACACGGAAAAGCCCCTGGAGATCCTGCGTACCATCCACTCGTTCGACCCCTGCATCGCATGCGCCGTCCATCTGTACGACGAGAAAGGAACCTATGTCCATCAGATACAGGTGTTCTGACCGGACAACAATGCTTAACAACGGAGATGAGGTACAACACGTACCTCTCCCCAAAAAAAATTAAGCTATGGAAAAAATACGCAGAATATACGTTTGGGAGATCCCGGTAAGGTTTTACCACTGGGTCAACATGACTTGTATCATCGTGCTGGTTCTCACCGGATATTTTATCGGCAATCCTCCGGCGATCCAGCGCGGCACCGAGGCCTACGCCAACTATTGGTTCGCCACCAACAGGTTCCTGCACTATGTGTTCGCCTACCTTTTCTTCTTCAATTTCCTGTTGCGCATCTACTGGGCTTTTGTGGGCAATGAGTTTGCCAACTGGAAACAGTTCCTGCCGGTGACAAAAAAGCAATGGAATGAGATCAGCGAGGTGCTGAAAGTGGACATCCTGCAGCTGAAGACCTGGTCGTTCGAATCAAAGGGGCACAATGCCCTGGCCAGTTTCACATACTTTTTTATGTTCCTGGCCTTTGTGTTGCAGTGCCTCACCGGTTTCGGCATGTATGCCGCCATGAGTACGTCGTGGTTCCCGCAGCTCTTTGCCTGGTTCATCCCGCTGGTGGGCGGCGATGAGACCGCACGCCACATCCACCACATCCTCATGTGGGTCTTCATCGTTTTTGCGATGATCCATGTGTACCTGGTCGTCTATCATGATTATGTGGAACGCACCGGTGTGGCCTCATCGATGATCAGTGGCTGGAAGTTCATCACCGGGCATAAGCATCATGATTAGTGTAACGTCAACCTAAAATCAACGCATTACCAAGCCTGCCCCGCCCCCCTGACCCCATAATAAGTGTGGAGTGTGGAGTTACGAGTTACGAGTTGGGAGTATCGAGTATCGGGTTGATGAGTTATTATTTAGATCTATCCTCGTC
>WFRO01000264.1 GCA_015486475.1 Bacteroidales bacterium | reverse complement strand
CTTCTTTCAGGATCCCTTTATCATTGAAGACCGAGAGAGAGTTGGAATATCCTCCTACGATCACCTCGGTCCTGCCATCGCTGTCGATATCGGCCAGGAGGGGCGGCCGGCGGCTGCGGGCAGACACCTTGGCCTGCCACAGCAGTTTTCCCCTGGCCGTCAGGCAGGCCACATTGCCCCGCAGGTCGACGATGACGATCTCCCGGCTGCCGTCGCCGTTGAGGTCGCCAGCAGCTACCGCATCATGGACAGGGGCCTGCATATCATGATGCCACAGGAGGGTGCCGCCATTCTCCGTGACCGTGAAGCCTTTTTTATCTCCTGCAAGGATCTCCGGCCTGCCGTCACCTTCCAGGTCGGTCACGAGAGGGGATCCTCCGGAGCTGTTGCCGGGGTTGTGCCACAGCATCTTCCCTTTGGCGGAGAAACAGACCAGCAGCTCTCCATGGCTGCCGAGGAGGATCTCTTTCCTGCCGTCGCCGTTGAGGTCAGCCACGGCCGGGGCGGTGATGAATCCCTCGCAGTGGTCTGTGCTCCAGAGCAGGGAGCCGTCGCTGCGCAGGGCTCTCAGATGACCTGTCTGGTCGGCCACGATCACCTCGCTCTTCCCGTCGCCATTCAGGTCAGCAGCTACCGGGGCTGTCATGCCCCAGGGAAACCCTCCCGGCAGGGAGTAGTTCCAGAGCTTCCTGCCGCTGCGGGCGTCGAGACACCAGACGCCGCCGGCATTGGTGAGCACCCATACTTTGAGCGGATCGCCTCCTACAGCCACAGGGTTGCTGATGATGCTGTGAGTATTATACTTCCATTTGACATGGCCGTTGGCATCAAGCGCCACCACCGTGCCTCCCGTAGTGGCCATCACCAGATCGGGGATGCCGTCACCATCAACATCGGCCACGGCAGGTGTGGCATCCACATAGCCCGCCACGGGACGGTAGGTCCAGACCCCGCCGGAAGAAGACCCGGTGTTGGCACTCATGGATGAAGGCAGAAAGAAAATGATCAGCAGAAATGATGCTGAAAAACGGGCGAAAATTAAAAAAAGAATTCTCATGGGTGATAAAATTTGAAAAAGGAGATTAAAGATAACGCCATTTTAATAAAAATGAAATTTCTGATGTTTTCAATACCAAGTCATCCGGAATTCATTTAAGAAATATACCTATCTAATTATCAGTATATTGGAAAGAAGTCTCTAAGATTTATTGAGAATAGTAAGATAATAATAATACTACCCCCACCCCGTCCCTCCCCCTACGCGTAGGGGGAGGGAGTCAGATCTGCGCGGCTGATAGTCCGTTCGAACAGGGAGGGGGTCAACTTCACCCAGACGATAGTCCGTTCGGACATGGAAGATGTTTCAGATCATGAAAAAAATGCGTACCTTTCTTTTCCTTAAAGATCAGTCCTAAACCCTTTCAAAAAGTCATCATGAAAACCATAGCTATGTTCCTGTTCAGACGGCCGCTGCCCGGGATATTCCTGTTATTCTTCGGGATGTTCCCCGTGCAGGGGCGGCCATTGAGTCCGCGGTACACCTGGTATGACATGAAAGTAACGCTGGATCCTGTTTCGAAGGTCATTAACGGGCACATGGTCCTCGACTGGAAGAACCCGTCCTCTACGGACACCATCCGGGAGCTACAGTTCCACATGTACCTGAATGCTTTCAAAAATACCCAATCTACTTTCTGGAAAGAGTCTGGGGGTAAACTGAGAGGCATCACGCCGGGCAGCAGCGATTCGCTGATGTGGGGATGGGAGAAGATCCTCCGGATGGAGACTGCCGGCGGAGATGATCTGACCAGGGGGATCCGGTACATTCATCCGGACGATCAGAACAGGGAGGACCAGACGGTGATCTCTGTTCCTCTGAAAGAGCCGGTCATGCCGGGAGATTCCCTTCGCCTGTTCATTGATTTCCGGTCGAAACTGCCGAAGATCTTTGCCCGCACCGGCTATGCCAACGACTATTTTCTGGTGGCGCAGTGGTTCCCGAAACCCGGCGTGTATGAGCCGGCCGGGATGCGCTATGCGGAGAAAGGTCAATGGAACTGTCACCAGTTCCATGCCCATTCGGAGTTTTATGCCAATTTCAGTGTTTACAAGGTGGCGATCACCCTCCCGCAGAATTATGTAGTGGGGGCCGTAGGTGAGCAGACAGGCAAGGAACAGAACAGCGACAGCACCACCACCTGGCATTTTCTGGCCAGCGATGTGGTGGATTTTGCCTGGACGGCCTCGCCCCGTTTCCAGGTGGTGGAAGATCAGTGGAAGGATGTGAAGATAAAGGTATTCCTGCAGCCCGAGCATCTGGACCAGGCAGATCGTCATATCCAGTCGCTGAAGGCGGCCCTGGACTTTTTCAGTGAGCATCTGGGTCCGTATCCTTATAAGATCGTTACGGTGGTGGACCCGCCCCTCAGCGGTGGCGGATCGGGAGGGATGGAGTATCCCGGTTTCTTTACGGCCGGATGTTTCTGGAAGATGCCCCGGGAGATACGCTTCACCGAGATGGTGGTCATCCACGAGTTCGGACATTCCTATTTTATGAATATACTGGCTACGAATGAGTTTGAGGAGGCCTGGATGGACGAAGGTTTCAATACCTGGTTCGAAACACGTATCATGGACAAGACCTATGGAGAGAAAACCTCTTATGT
>WFRO01000263.1 GCA_015486475.1 Bacteroidales bacterium | reverse complement strand
GTGTTGCAACAGCCGCCGTGCCGACCGCGTGTCTTCGGCCACTATGGTGTCGGCGTCTTTCAGCGCTTCCACGCCGCGGAAGGTCATGTCGCCGAGGTTGCCTACAGGCGTCGGTACGAGCAGGAGCTTACCCATTTTGGAGACTTTTCAGCTTGCGCTCTACTTTCTCCCTGAACGTGCGGGCAGCCTCGCTCTCCGGGTCCCACCCGAAAGCGGACAGGAGATCTTCCACCTCACCGCGCGTCTGTGCACGGCTGATGATACGGATCGTCTCCTCATAACGCTCTTTATCGCCCCCGAAAAGATCCCGGATGAACATGAACTTCTCATTCAGATTGATGATCTTTTTAAGATCGGTGACAGCGCTCTTTGAGATCTTCGAAGAGAGATCGCCGGAGGTGTGTTCTTTGCCCAGCTGCTCGTTGCGGTAACCATGCTGCGCATGCAGGGTGTCAGACAGGGTTCTCCTGCCATGGCCGCTTTTGGGCCGTGAGCTATCCTGCTTTCCGGTTATTGTCTCGCCTGCAGAGGCCTTGCTGCTGACAGGAGTGCTGATCTCTTCCTTCTCTTCAGGGATCTTTACCTCTTCCTCAGGAGTCTCCTGCGGCTCCGGTACCTCTTCGTGGTGTGGCTCAGGTGTTTCCTCCCGGAGCGGCGGCTCAGAAGGGTGCACGGTCGGGGTGGCAGGAGGAGCTTCCCGGGGCGTTACAAGGTCCGGCGGCGGGGGAACCGTATTTACAGGCGGCTGCGGGGGCGGAACAGGTACCTCTTCCAGCAAGTCACTGAAAAGACTGAAGTTTTCCTGCAGGTTTTTCAGCTTGGAGAGGGCCAGTTGCATCTCCATCCGGCTGTCGGGGGAAGAAATGTCGATCTCACCGAGAATCTTCTCGATTTCTTCTATATCTTTAGAGAGAATTTGAAGTGTTCTTTTGAAGTTCATCACCAATAAACTATGTATATTCGTACCCTTACAAAGGTAACGATAAATATTCAGAATCTGTTGTATCATGTTCCTGGAAAGATCTGTTGGCAGCGGTAAGAAACAGGGTTTTATCGAGGTGATCACCGGCTCGATGTTCTCGGGGAAAACGGAGGAGCTGATCCGTCGTCTGCGGCGTGCCCGGCTGGCCGGGCAGAAGGTGGAGATCTACAAGCCGGTGATCGACGAGCGTTATTCCCGCGAGGAGGTGGTCTCGCACGATGCCCGCTCGATACGCTCGACGCCTGTGGAGACTGCCGCCAATATCCTTCTGATGGCCTGGGGCGTGGATGTGGTAGGGATCGACGAAGCGCAGTTCTTTGACCACGGCATCGTGGAGGTATGCAACCAACTGGCCGACCAGGGGGTGCGCGTGATCGTGGCCGGTCTGGACATGGATTACCTGGGCAAGCCTTTCGGGCCTATGCCTGATCTGCTGGCCATAGCCGAGTATGTGACCAAGGTGCATGCCATCTGTATGCGGTGCGGCAATCTGGCCCAGTACTCTTACCGCAAGACGGACGAGGGAGGACAGGTGTTGCTGGGCGAGAAAGACCGCTATGAGCCGCTGTGCCGTGCCTGTTACCTGGAAGCCCTGGAGGAAGACAGGAAAAAAAAGAAAACGTGACCTATGCCGGAATATACTGCAGGTGAGATCATCAACGCTGTGGACGGCCGGGCCACAGGGAAAGTTCAGGGGGAGATCAGTGAGATACTCACCGACAGCCGTCATATCGTCCATCCTGAAGGAGCGCTCTTCGTGGCTCTGAAAGGTCCCCGGCACGACGGGCATCGTTTTATAGACACCCTTTACCGGCAGGGTGTGCGTTATTTTCTGGTCAGTCGCCTGCCGGAGCATACGAAAGATCTTCCGGATGCACTTTTCATCGTTGTGCCTGACACCCTCCGGGCATTACAGCGCCTGGCAGGCATGCACCGCAGCCGCTATCCGAATCCCCTTATCGCGATCACCGGCAGCAATGGTAAGACCATCGTCAAGGAGTGGCTGGTGCAGGTACTGGCCGGGGAGAAGACCGTGGTGCGCAGCCCTGCCAGCTACAACTCGCAGGTGGGAGTGCCTCTCTCCCTGTGGCTGCTGGAGAAGGAGTACGATATGGCCGTCATCGAGGCCGGCATCTCCCGGCCCGGCGAGATGGCCCGTCTTGAAGAGATCATTCGGCCCACGGTGGGTATCCTTACCAATATCGGTGAGGCACACCAGGAGAACTTCGACAGCCTGGAGCAAAAGCTGCAGGAGAAGCTGACCCTCTTCCGGAGGGCGGATGCGCTTATCTACCGGGCGGAGGGGGCTCTTGATAAGCAGGTCAGAGATTATTTCAGGGATAGCAGCATAAAGCTTTTTACCTGGGGAAGCGGCAGGGGGGCAGATCTGCAGGTGCTTGAAAAAAGGCGGGAGAAAGACCATGTGGAGGTGCGTGTACGTTACCGCAACCGGACGCTGACGGCCCGGATCCCTTTCACCGACGAGGCTTCCTTTGAGAATGCCATGCATGTGTGGGCGGCGCTTCTCTACCTGGGCTGTGAGCCTGACCGCATCGTCAGGTCGCTGGCAGGGCTGCGTCCCGTAGCCATGCGTATGGAGATAAAAAAAGGCGCCGGCGGGACGCTGCTGGTCAACGACTACTACAACTCCGACCTGCAGGCGCTGACCATCGCTCTCGATTACCTGCGGCAGCAGGACCATCACGGCCGCCGCACTGTGATCCTTTCGGATATCCTGCAGAGCGGACGCTCCGCAGACAGCCTTTACCGCGAGGTGGCGGAAAAGATCCGGGATCACGGCATTGACCGTTTTATTGGCATCGGACCGGAGATCTCGGCCCATGCTTCATTTTTCCCCGATGGTTCTCTCTTTTTTCCCGGTACGGAGGCATTTCTGGAGGCTTTGCCTGTGCTCACCTTCCGCGATGAGGCGATCCTCCTGAAAGGAGCGCGTGATTTCCGTTTTGAACGTATCTCTCACCGGCTGGAGGAGCAGGTCCATCAGACGGTGCTGGAGGTCAACCTGGATGCGCTGGTTCATAATCTGAACCTCTACCGGTCGCTGTTGCGGCCCGGCACACGTATCATGGCCATGGTCAAGGCCTTTGCCTATGGCAGCGGCGCCTGGGAGGTGGCCCGCACCCTCGAATACCAGCAGGTCGATTACCTGGCTGTGGCCTATGCCGACGAGGGAGTGGCCCTGCGACAGGCGGGTATCCGGCTGCCGGTGATGGTGATGGATCCCGAAGTATCGGCCTTCGACCAGATGATACGCTACTCCCTGGAGCCGGAGCTCTACAGCAT
>WFRO01000262.1 GCA_015486475.1 Bacteroidales bacterium | reverse complement strand
TTCCGGATCGTCCCGGTACTGCCGGGCCATGACGGTGCCTTTGACGATCTGCAGCTGGTGCAGCTTGATCATGTCGAGGGGCAGGGAGGAGAGGATCTCCGCCTCAGCCAGCATCTCCTCACGGCTCTCGCCGGGGAGACCCAGGATCAAATGGGCTCCCGTGGGCAGGCCGCGGGCCGCGGTCTCACGGATGGCCTTCCTGCTCGCCGCAAAATCGTGGCCTCTGTTGATCATCCGCAGGGTCCTGTTGTAACAGGACTCCACGCCGTACTCCACGGCCACAAACACCTGCTGCGCCAGGGAAGCCAGGTAATCGAGGATATCTTCGTCCACACAGTCGGGACGGGTGGAGATGACCAGCCCCTCCACCCCCTCCACGGAGAGCGCCTCCTCGTATTTTCTCTTCAGCTCGTCCAGCGGGGCATAGGTATTGGTATACGCCTGGAAGTATGCCAGGAAGCTGCCGGCACGGCGGTAGCGGCGGCGATGGAATTCCATCCCTTCCCGCAGCTGCTGCGTAATGCTCTTCTCCGGCACACAGTAGGAGGGGCTGAAAGCATCGTTGTTGCAATAGGTGCATCCCCCCCGCCCCACGCGGCCGTCACGGTTGGGACAGGTGAAGCCCGCGTCCAGCGACAGCTTCTGCGCCCTCCCGCCGAAACGCTTGCGGTAGTACAGGGAGGCCGGGAAATAGCGGTGCTCCGATCCCCAGGGAAATTTCGCTGCAGTATGTCCGTTGCGGTCAGCCATCCACCCGTATCATTTTGTTCAGCATCACATACCAGACGACCCCCGTCACCTTCCGGTAACCCATTTCCTTCATCACCTCCATGTATCGTCTCACCTGGCGTTTGTAGTATTCCTCCTCCACCTCCCCGAACTTATAGTCCACGACGATCGCTTCTCCGTCACGGATCATCACCCTGTCGGGACGGAGGGTCCTGCCTCCCGGCAGGATCACATCGGCTTCGGTCTTCACCTGCCACCGGCCGGAGAACCATTCTGCGGCCCCTTTCTGACGGAGAAAACCCCTGATCTCCTCCTCCAGGCGCTCCTTCTCCCCGGCGCCGACCAGGCCGGCAGAAACGGCTTTCCTCACAGCCCGCTCCACATCCTTTTCCGTCACCACCTCCGCCAGCAGGGCATGGTAGAGGGTGCCCCTGTCGATACGTTCCTTGTACCCTCCTTTCTCCAGAAGGAAATATTCCCTTCCCTTGCCGGCGATGCGCAGGCGCTGCAGAGCTGTCCCTGCCGGGAAGTCCTGCACATCCTGTCCCGCCGAAGCCACTTTCCCTGCGGGCGGGGCCGGCCGGCCGATCTCGTAGAGGTCTTCCTCCTTTTTATATATTTTCCGGGAAGGATCCGGTTTTTTCTCAGGATCCCATTCGACAGAAATACCTTTCAGAGTATTGAGCAGCAGGGCCGACAATTCCCTTCCTTTCCCTGCGGGGACGAAGGCATACAGTCGCTCGCGGGCGCGGGTGAAAGCCACATACAACAGGTTCAGGTTGTCCAGGTGGGCCGAGAAACGTTCTTTCATGTAATCTCCGGCAAAACGGCTGCGCAGCAGCATCTTGTTGTACTCCACCGGCACCAGGGAGGCTTTGTTGAAGGGGGCTGTCCGGGGACGACACCAGAGCACGCCGGTGCTTGTTCCTGACTTCTTCTCAAATTCCCAGTCGGCAAAAGGCATGATCACCACAGGCGCTCCCAGGCCTTTGGCCGTGTGAATGGTCAACACCCGCACGGCATCCACCTCCTCGGGCAGCTGCACCGACTGTTGCCAGCCGGTCTCGTCCCACCATTCCAGGAAGGCCACAGTGTCCGAGCCTTCCCGGTTGACAAAATCGGTCAGGAAATTCTGGAAAGTATGCAGGAAAGGGACGTCCTCCCGGCGCTCCTGCAGATCGAAATGACTTACGATCTCCCTGACCACCTCCGGCAGGGGCTGTACCATCAGCTGCTGCAACCATGCGCGGTCGCTGCCGGGGAGGAAGAGCCAGATCCTTTCCTCCGGCGGCACGGAGGCAATATCCCGCACGTGATAGGAAGGCAGACGGAAGGTCCCGTCACGGTCGCGGGTCCTCTCGTACCAGTACCAGAGCGTGGTAAAGACCAGCGTATCATCAGGATCGGTGACATACCTGAGAAAAGCCACCAGAAAGCGTACGGCAGGAGAGGCTGCCAGGTAGAGAGAGTCCTGTGATACGACGGGATAGCACACAGCCTCCGGATCGTGCTGCTGTCTTTCGAGGAGATAACGCACCACCTCGCGGCCGTCCCTGTTGGAGCGCACCAGCACCATCACGGCGCCGGGCGACCAGCCTTCGCGGCCTGTCAGCTCATCGATGAGCAGGGCCGTTCTTTCCAGGGCCTCCTCCCGCCACGTCCTCTCCTCATCACCGCCAGCCAGGCGGACGGAGACATAACCGCCCACAGCCCCGTGAGGCACCTCCTGTACCACCTCACCGGGATCATAAATGGAAGCCAGCACCTCTTTCTGTTCCACGAGCAGAGGATCATCGCCGGAAAGGACCCCGCTGAGACCCTCCAGGTACATCTTCCAGAGTTCATCCCCGGCCGCTACAAAGAAAGTATTGTTGAACCGCACCACATCCTTCCGGCTGCGGTAATTGGTCTTCAGGCGGCGTTTCACAGCGGGATCCAGCGACAGGTCACGGTAGATATCCCGGTGCATGATCTCCCAGTCGCCGTTGCGCCAGCGGTAAAGCGACTGCTTGATATCCCCCACGATGAGGGAAGAGCCTCCCGAGGCCATGCTGTTCCTGAGCAACGGCAGCAGGTCTTCATATTGGATACGCGAGGTGTCCTGGAACTCATCGATCATATAGCTGGAATAATACTGTCCTGTCTTTTCATAGACAAAGGGGATATCATTCTCACCGATGATCTCACGCAGGAAACTACCTGTCTCGGAGATGAGCAGGCGGTTCTTCTCCTGCATCCAGAGGTAGAGCTGCTGCCGCAGATCGGCCATGATGCCCAGCGTGTAGAGGCGTTTGTAGATCACCCGGGCCGTATAATAATCCGGGGCATGTTCCTCATAATAACGGGATATCTCCTGAAGGAGCGGATGCAGACGGGAGGAGACCAGGGCGGTCAGTGCCACATCGCTCTGTTTTTTCTTCGGCAGCCAGCGGCCGGCATCCTCCAGGGCTGCCTGTGCCCTGGCCCCGAAAAGCGGTTTTCCCTCCCTGATCACATTGCCATCGGCCAGCTTCCGGAAGATGCCGGCCACACCGTTCTCCCCAAAAGAGAAATCCCCGGCCTCCACCCCGTGGCTGCGTAAGATCTCCAGTCCCCGGCGGCCCAGATCTTTCATTTGGTCCTCGAACGACCGGATCACCTGCCGCAGGTCGCCGAGGTACTCCCTGAGGAACGACCGGCCGGTCAACTGTTCCAGCACTTCCTTCGGCAGAGATTTGAACGCTTCGGTAAATATATCCTTTCCCTGCCTCAGGAGGAGGGCTTTGATGTCCCAGTTGCCGGTATCATCGCCGGTGTCCTCCATCATCCGGAGGAGCCACCCGAGCAGGGCCTCGTCCTCCCCTGCCTGCAGCAGCAACATGTCGGTGATCTCCTCCAGCACGAGGTCCTCATCGAACTCCATATCATAGGCAAAGGGAAGATCCAGCTCGCGCGCAAAGCCCCGGAGCACCCGCTGGAAAAAACTGTCGATGGTCTGCACCGAAAAGGCAGGATACTCGTACAGGATCAGCTGCAGGGCCCGGACCGCACGCCTCCTCACCGTCGGCAGGTCCCTGCGCAACGGTTCAGACATTTTTTCCAGGTAGGCCAGGGCTTCTTTCACCTCGCCGGCCGCTTCGAACTCCTGCAGACCCGTTTTCGAAAGACCGTATAACACACGGATGATCCGGTCTTTCATCTCCGCGGTGGCCTTGTTGGTGAAAGTGACGGCCAGGATATGCCGGAAAGAATGCTCATTCTCCAGTAACAGAGCAAGATAGTTCTCTACCAGGGTAAAGGTCTTCCCGGTTCCGGCAGATGCATGATATATCCTCAGGGGTTCCTCCGGCATGGTCGTGTAAAAGTAGTAAAATGAACACAAAATAGGTAAGGGAAAAAGATTTTTCCCGTGATCCTGAAACACCAAGGACATGTCTTCAACATATCTACTTCACAGCAGTTTGATCAATGGGAATGATGGAATATTGGAATAATGGGGGAAATGGTGAAGTGATGATCAACCAAGGTCGAAGGTCGAAAAGTCAGAAAAGTGGGAAGAATGGAAAAAGTCAGCAATGTCCTTCGGTACGCCTGCGGCTACTTAGGAACCAGCATAGAAAAGTTGATCCCGGATGATCAAATCTTTCGTATATTTAAGGTCCAAATCAAAAAACTCAAATACCATGACCCATACAGCCAATAAAAACAGATATTCACGTGACATTTACAACCGCAGCGGCAACAGCGGTCTGCTCCTGCCCCAGGTGTCGCTGGGCCTGTGGCACAATTTCGGTCATGTGGATGACTTTGAGACCGGCCGTGAGACGGTGCTGACGGCTTTTGACCACGGCATCATCCATTTCGATTTGGCCAACAACTACGGTCCGCCTCCGGGCAGTGCGGAAGAGAACTTCGGCAAGATCCTGAAGAACGACCTGCATCCTTACCGCGACGAGCTGATCATCTCCACCAAAGCGGGATACCGCATGTGGGACGGTCCTTACGGTGAGTGGGGATCCCGCAAATACCTGCTGGCCAGCCTCGACCAGAGCCTGCACAGGATGGGACTGGAGTATGTGGACATTTTCTATTCCCACCGTTTTGATCCGGACACCCCGCTGGAGGAGACGATGACCGCCCTCGCCGACGCCGTGCGGCAGGGCAAAGCCCTGTATGTAGGCATCTCCAACTACGACCCCGACAGCACCCGCCGGGCAGCCGGCATCCTGGAGGCGCTGGGCACGCCCTGTGTGATCCACCAGGCCCGCTATTCGATGCTGGACCGCTGGGTGGAAAAAGGACTGCTGGACACACTGGATGAGAACGGCATCGGCTGTATCGCCTTTTCCCCCCTGGCCCAGGGACTGCTCACGAACAAATACCTGAAGGAGATCCCGGAAAACTCACGGGCAGCCAACCCCTATGGATTCCTGCAGCGGTCGGCCATCACACCCGGCCTGGTGAAGACCCTGAACAAACTGAACGCCCTGGCAGCACGCAGAGGCCAGAGCCTGGCACAGATGGCCCTCGCCTGGGTGCTGAAAGATCCCAGGATCACCTCCGTGCTCATCGGCGCCCGCAACAAGGAACAACTGCTCGACTCCTTCAAATGCATCGGGAACACCGATTTCTCCATTGAGGAGCTGAATATTATCGATGATCTGCTGGCGGAGTATTGAGGAAGGGCGAAGGGCGATGCTCGATGCTCGAAGGGTGAAAAGTATGAAGAGTATGAAAAGTGGAAAGAGTGGGGGAAGTTAGCGATGAGCCCCGCCTTCGCCAGTGGCTATGGCGGGCGAAGGATGAAGAGATAATGCGAGAAGACCCCGGAGGGGTCATAATACAGTAGCCGCAGTTACGCCTGCGGTTCACGATGCGTACACTACACCCACAACCCCAGCGGGGTTGAAGAACAATGTACGAAATACCATGTGGTCCGGATCCTACTCTTTTCTGTAACCCCTCCGGGGTTATTTTTTAATTATTTACCGTATATTCCCCGGGCGTCACCGGGGCTACTCTCTGCAGCCCCTCCGGGGCTGGACGACAACGCAAGACTCCGCCTCGTCTTTGCGAAACTTTGCGTGCTGCTTTGCGCTCCTTTGCGTGGAGCCTTGTAGACATTAATTTCCATACTACAAAATAGGTAGATTTGATTGAGACGAGAGGTTAACTTTCAACTTTAGGCACTTTTAACTTTCAACTTCCTAAAAAGGAAAATCCTCCGTATTCTCCAGGGGGTTCTCCAGCTTTTCAGTTTTGGGCTTTTGGGCCACGCTCTGGATATTCTTGCCGTTGACATAGATGGCTTTGAAGGGTTCTGTGGGGCAGGCATGCTCGCAGGCGCCGCAGCCGATACAGATATCGTCGGTGGTCTCGGGGATCACGAGATCATCCTTGTAAGGCACCATGTGCACCGCCTTGGTGGGACAGTGCTCGGCACAAGCCCCACAGTTGGTCTCATCCGTATAGACCACACAACTCTCTTTCACAAAGACCGCCAGCCCCATCTGCACCAGCTTCTTGGGTTCCGGTTCCAGGGGAAGGATCGCTCCTGTGGGACATACCTCCGTACAACGCACGCAGTCATAGTTGCAATAGCCTGCATGGTAATCCATGACCGGCTGCATCAGCCCGGCCAGGCCGTACTGCAGGAAGGCCGGCTGCAGCACATCCGAGGGACAGGCATCGATGCAGAGGGAACAGGCCGTACAGTGACCGGTGAAATGCTGTATGCTGATGGAGCCCGGCGGTGTGACCGGGAACTCCTTCTCTTCCGGAATGGTGGTGGGGCGGGCATTCTTCGGGTACTCTTTGGCAGAGGATATCCTTGCGGCGCCTGCCAGGAAGGCCACAGTTCCCAGCAGGAAGGCACGCTTCGAAGCGTCGAAATCCTTTTTTTTGCCGGCAGGGGTCACGGGGATCAGCTCAGGTTCTTTCACGGATGCCGCCGGCTTGCGGACCGTATAGCTGATAGCCCCGAAATTACAGGAGTCCAGGCAGTCGAAACAGGTCACGCAGCGGCTGTTGTCCACTGTCATGTTCTTCAGGTCGATGCAGGCCGACTTGCAGGAGAACTCACACAGGCGACAGGAGGTACAGGCGGTTTTATTGATCCTGAAGTGGAAGAGGGATACTTTGGAGATAAGTCCCAGGAAAGCACCTACGGGACACACCGTATTGCAGTACAGGCGACCTTTGGAGGCCGACATCCAAAGCGTCAGCACGAGGATGATCCCCGGCACGGTATAGACGGCCGCCTTGACCGCCGGGATGGAGACGGGATAAAGCGTATAGATGTCCTTCTTCTGTAACAGGGAGGCCAGCACATTGTTCAAACCCACCACCACCGGCTTGAGGAAATAAGTCATGATCCTGCCGTAGTTGCTGTAGGGGTCCAGCAACAGCAGCAGCCAGGTGGATCCGAAGAGCAGCGCTGCCACCGTGATCCCCAGGATACTGTATCGCAGGATATTGTGCGCTTTGGCATGATGGTATCTCCGGTTCTTTTTCGATCTCGTTTTCCGGGACAACCAGGCTGTCACATCCTGCATGATCCCCAGCGGGCAGATGGTCGAGCAATAGATACGCCCGAACAGAAAGGAGAGGATGAGTACCACCAGGAAGCCAAAGGCAGAAAGACTCAGGAGGGTGGAGAACTTCAGAAGTGAAGGCACGAACTGCAGCGAAAGAATGACATGGAACCAACTGTCAGGGATGATCCTGCGATAATCAAGGAACAGTAAGGAAGTGACGATGAGGAAGAACAACGACAGCACTATCCTCATGATCTTCAGCCGGTGTACCTTCATCTCCCCTGGTTATATCTTGATACGGCTGATATTGAGTGAAGAAAGGTCCATGGTGCCGACGCCCATTTCCTGGGCCAGGCGGATGTAACGTATGGAAGCCGGGTCGGTGCCGAACATTTTGGCAGCCGCCGTATCGGCAGCCACCATATCGGTGGAGACGATCTGGGCTTTCATATTGACCACATCACTTTTGGACACGCCGCGCGGACCGTGACGCATCATCACATTATAGGCATCCACCACCACCAGGTCGGGCCGGCGGTGGAACCCGGCAAAGTCGGCAATGCACTGATTCAGGTCGTTGCGGTGCCAGTAGCGACGGTCCCACACCACGCCCATCAGGTTCTTCATGGCGATGGTCAGCTTGGTGGACTCATGATTTTTCAGCACCGGCACGTCAATGATCACATCCGCTGCCAGGTAGAGCTCATGCACCTTGGCGCTCTTCAGTTTTTTCCCGTTCCTGATCTCCACCTCCTGGTAATACCCTTCGGTATTTCCGGGGACGACCTTTCCGCCCGCTTCACGAACATATTTTTCGATGCCGCTGGTACGGTAACATTTGGTCCAGGCATCGCAGGTATTGTCAAACACCAGGACTTCTTTTGCCCCGGCATTGAAGCAGTGCTCCACGATCCTCTTCACCAGGAGAGGGTTGGTGTTGGCAGCCCTGTCAGGCGGCACATCCCAGCCGATATTGGGTTTGATGACCACTTTCTGGCCTTTTTTCACGAACCGACCCATTCCCCCCATGGCAGCAATGGCCCGGTCGAACATCACATTCGGCTCACCGCCCCGTACGGCGGCCATGTCAGCCGCTGCCGCCATGGCTGGCCCTGCCATCAGGGGATGGAGCCCGCCCAGACTTGCCACAGCGCTCAGGCCCAGACCGGCTCCGGCTGTCCTGAGAAAAAAGTCTCTTCGCTTCATATTCCTTCTTTTATATATAATTTTGAGCTAAACCCTAAACCCCAGCCAACGCATTGGTTCAGCTAATTCTTAGTTTCCCAATGCGTAATCTGGGTTAAAGATAACATTTTATGTTCAATAACATACAAAAAAACACTACTTTTAACCCAAAATCAGCCATGCCTCCGGGCTGGCCGGTCTTTCTAAATACCACATGCCCATGGCAAATAAGAAAATACTATATTACCAGTGTTTTTCCGGCATCAGCGGCGATATGAACCTGGCGGCCCTGACCGATCTGGGGGTCCCGCCGGAATACCTTGCCGGTGAGCTGGAGAAACTGGATCTTTCCAATGTAAAGGTCCGTTTCGATAAGGATTCACAAAATGCCATCCACGGGACAAAAGTAACGGTGGAGGTATCCCATCCCACCGGTGTTTCCCGGCGACTGCAGGATGTATATGAGATCATTGAGGAGGCAGGTCTGGAGGAGGCCGTGACGGCTACGGCAAAAGATATCTTCACAAGGCTGGCGGAGGCCGAGGGGAAGATACACAATAAAGCACCGGACAGGATCCATTTTCATGAGGTGGGGGGCGAGGATGCCATCATAGACATCACGGGCGCTGCCCTGGCATATCATTACCTGCAGGTGGATGAAGTGTGGGCTTCGACGGTAGAGCTGGGCAGCGGCTTTGTCAAAAGCGCCCATGGTGTGCTGCCGGTACCGGCACCGGCCACGGCTGCGATCCTGCAGGGCATGCCCGTGCATCTGGGAGGAACGGATTTCGAGACGACCACCCCCACGGGCGCAGCCATCCTGGCCACCCTGGCCACGAAGTTCACGGATGAGCCT
>WFRO01000261.1 GCA_015486475.1 Bacteroidales bacterium | reverse complement strand
TCATTTTCATCCCTGCCTTTGCCCACCTCACTTTCGCCATCCGTTTTGACAGGAAAAAAACCAACCGCATCTGGAACGGCCTGCTGATCGCCGGCGGCGTGTTCTTCCTGGTAAAATATCATTCCTGGCTGGCCGTCTCCCTCATCCTCATCGGCATCAACAACCTCCTGCTCTGGCAATGGCCTGAGAACAAAAGAAAATATGTCAACCGGATCAACATAGCCATCACGCTGATCGTCATCGTCTGGCTGCTGGCCATCGAATGGCTGCCGCTGGGAGCCCTGAACTCTGCCTTCAGCAACTTTATCTTCGTAGGTGTGATCATCGCCGTGGTGCTCGGCGCCCTGATGTTCATCGTACACTCCTACACCCCCATCCTGCGATGGGTGCTGAAGAACAAATGGAAGTTCCTGGCCCTCCCCATCCTCGTCCTCGTTTTCGGTATCATGACCTGGCAGGGTTTCGACAAACTCTTCGGCTTCATCCCGGCAGGCACGGAAAAGATCGGCTGGGACCTCCGCAAGACCCGGCCCTGGCAGGCCATGAACAAGGCTTTCCCCGGCATAGGCAAGGAATTCATGCCGGCGCTGGATGAAGGATCCTTCCTGCTGATGCCCACCACCATGCCCCACTCCGGCATCGCCGAGAACCTGGATGTGATCCGCCAGCTCGACCAGCGGGTCAACAGCATCCCCGAGGTGGAAAACGTCGTGGGGAAATGGGGCCGCGTGGGATCTGCCCTCGACCCGGCCCCCATCTCCATGTACGAGAACATCATCAACTACAAACCGGAATATATGCTGGATGAGTATGGACACCGCGAACGGTTCAAAACCGACAGGGACAACAACTTCATCCTGCGCGACGGCACGAAATACAATCCCGACAAAGATGAATACAGGGACATCCGTTACGAAGATCTCATCCCCGACAAACGGGGAGAATACTTCCGCCAGTGGCGTTCCCACATCAAAACTCCGGACGATATCTGGCAGGAGATCGTCAAAGAGGCTACCATCCCGGGCCTCACCTCCTCACCCAAGCTGCAGCCCATCCAGACCCGTCTGATCATGCTGCAGACCGGTATGCGCGCCCCCATGGGCATCAAGGTGTACGGTCCCGATCTGAAAACCATCGAAAAAACCGGATACGATATAGAACGGCTCCTCAAGCAGGTGCCGGGGGTGCAACCCGCCTCGGTCTTCGCCGACCGGGTGGTGGGCAAGCCCTACCTGGAGCTGAAGATCAACCGGAGGGCCCTCTCGCGCTACGGTCTTACGATCAAAGACCTGCAGAGTTACCTGAGCAGCGCCATCGGCGGTATGACCCTCACCTACACCGTCGAAGGACGGGAGCGCTTCCCCGTGCGGGTGCGCTATGCCCGGGAATACCGTGACAACCCCGACGATCTGAAGAAGATCCTCATCCCCACCCCTGCCGGTGTGCAGGTGCCACTGGGCGAGCTGGCCGAGGTAACTTACACCCGCGGCCCCCAGCTCATCAAGAGCGAAGACACTTTCCTGGTGGGATATGTCATCTTCGATAAGAAAAAAGGCTTTGCCGAAGTGGATGTCGTGGAAGATGCCCAGGCCTTCCTGCAGAAAAAGATCGACGACGGTGAGTTCGTCGTGCCCCCCGGCGTGAACTATGTCTTCACCGGCAACTATGAGAACCAGATACGTGCCACCAAAAGGCTTATGCTGGTGGTGCCCATCTCGCTGATCGTTATCTTCCTGATCCTCTTTTTCCAGTTCAGGAACGTGCTCACCTCCTCCATGATCTTCACCGGTATCTTCGTGGCTTTCTCCGGCGGATTCATCATGCTCTGGCTGTACGGTCAGGACTGGTTCCTCAACTTTGCCGTGGCCGGGGTCAACATGCGGGAGCTGTTCCAGATGCACACCATCAACCTGAGTGTGGCCGTGTGGGTGGGGTTCATCGCCCTCTTCGGCATCGCCACCGACGACGGTGTGATCATGGGCACCTACCTGACCCAGGTGTTTGACAAGGAGAAACCCTCCACCGTGGATGAAGTGCGCGAATCGGTGCTGCATGCCGGAAGCAAGAGGGTGCGACCGGCCATGATGACCGCGGCCGTGGCGATCATCGCCCTGATACCGGTGCTGACCTCCGTGGGAAAAGGCTCCGACATCATGGTGCCCATGGCCATCCCGGCCTTCGGCGGCATGCTCATACAGGTGATGACCATGTTCATCGTGCCTACGCTCTACAGCATGTGGCAGGAGAAAAAAGTAAAAAGTAATAAGGAAAAAGGCAAAAGTGAGGATGGATTATAAT
>WFRO01000260.1 GCA_015486475.1 Bacteroidales bacterium | reverse complement strand
TGCTGCCACGCAGGATCCGCCTCAAAAAGCCAGATCTTTTGAGCCCGCTCCACAACATCCAGGGCAAAGTTGCCTTCGGCAGCCCCAATGTCCACCACCACCTCCCCCTCTTCCACATCAAAATCAGGCGTCAGATAACGGTGGGGAGAAGCAGGGTCCTGCTCCATGAAAATGGAATTGAAATAACGCTTAGCCCGGGATACGCTGCCGGCATCCTTGTAATAAAGACGGTGACCTTTGTATTCAGTGTAAAAAAGGTTCTTTTCTTCATCCTTGTGTAAAGACACCTCCGCCGCCCGGTATTTTTTTGTAAAGTCATACGGGAAAACGAACACTCTGTGCTTCCCCAGCCACCGAACTACCTCGTCCCATTCCAGTGTTCGTTCTTCCGGTGGCAGGTGGCGGTAGTAATTCAGAATGGAATGTCTGAGAATTTTTTTTCTGATGTATTCTTTCGTTTTCATGCAGCTCCTCCGGCCGCTAAAATACACACATTCCTCAGGATAAAAAAGCGGGGAATATCCACCCCCGGATCCCGGTGGCAGAGAATGTAAAAGATTTGCATTAATTTCGCAGAAAAAGCACCGGGATCATGACAGACCTGCAGGAAGACATACGACAGGCGCTTGCTGTACTGCGGCGGGGAGGGGTGATCCTGTACCCCACCGATACCATCTGGGGTCTGGGGTGTGATGCGGAGAACCCGGAGGCCGTGCAACGCATCTTCCGGATCAAAAAGCGTCCTCCGCAGAAAAGCTTTATCATCCTGATGGACTCGGCGGAGATGCTGCACCGTTATGCTCCGAACCTCCCCGGAGATCTGGTCCGCGAGGTTGCTTCCACTCCACGACCCGTTACCTACATCCTTCCGGACCTGCAGGGACTGGCCCCTTCTGTGATGGCTCCGGACCGCACGGTAGCCGTGCGCATCCCACGGGATGATCTCTGCCGCTCCCTCATCCATGATCTCGGGAAAGCCCTGGTCTCCACCTCGGCCAACTTAACGGGATCGCCGCCGCCGGCCCATTTCGGGGAGATCGATCCGCTACTGGTACGGAAAGCGGATTATGTAATAAAATGGCGGCAGGACGACCGTACACCGGCACAGCCCTCCCGCATCCTGCGCATCCTGCCCGACGGCTCCCGCGAAGTGATCCGCGAATAACTCCTCCGGGTCCAGGAAGTGTGGAGTACTTCGAGTGTGGAGAGTGGAGTTATTTTCGCCTCATCGCATCCTGCCTGCCGGCAGGCGGGTATCTCTTCATCGCTTTATCGCTCCTTACTCCTTACTCCCTACTTTTCCCACTCTTCAGACTTTTCATACTTTTTCCACTCTTCAACTCTTGGGATCTCGACCTTCAACCTGCCTCCTTCTTCAACCCCGCTGGGGTTGCGATTTAGTGGTACATCCCATACCGCAGGCGTAACTGCGGCTACTATATTACGACCCCTCCGGGGTCGGGGAAGTGTGGAGTACTTGGAGTGTAGAGTGTGGAGTTATTTTCGCCTCATCGCTTTATCGCCTCATCGCTTTATCGCTTTATCGCTCCTTACTCCCTACTCTTTACTCCTTACTCATCTCTCATCGATCACCCTTCCTCTTCGCTTCTCCCGATCCCGTGATCCGGGCATCGATGGTTCCCGGCCCGCCGTAATAAACGTCGCCATTGCCGGTGATGCCCACCTTCAGGTTTTCCATCGTCATGACATGGGCATCGCCCGAACCGGTAATGCTCACCTTCGCCTCGCGGGCAGGCAGGTTTTCCGCATACACATTTCCCGAGCCGGTGATAACGATCTCCTCCTGCCCGGTTTCCTGCCCGGCCACCCGGATGGTCCCTGATCCTGTAACATCCATCTTCACTCCTTTGGCTGTAAGATCCTTTATCTTTATATCACCACTCCCCGTCACCAGCATTTTCAGGACATTGCCGGCGTTCACCGGAGTGACTGCTTCGATCTTCCCCGACCCGGTAACGGTCAGGGAGTTAATGTCAGGAGTGGTGATGTAGATACGGATCCGGCCCGAGGGAGTTTCCCAGTTTATGTATTTTTTATAAAAACGGATCTTCAGTATGCCCCCTTCCGTAACCGTTTCCACCTTTGCCAGAAAATCCGAAGGACCCTCCAGCACCACTTTGGTCTCATTCCCCTGCCTCAGATCCACATCTGCCGAAAGGGCCAGACTGATCCCCTCAAAGGATTTGACCTTTCGTTCTTCTTTGACCGTGGCAGCCTGCGATATAAAAGAGATCAGGACGAGCAGGCCGGTCATTACCGATAGAGACAAAACAAGTTTTTTCATTTTGATCGATTTATAGGGTTCACATTCGAAAGACGGATGAGTTGATATAATGTTGCTTCCCTCAGGCAATTATAAAAGATGAAAAACGTACTTTTTTACTACTTTATATAAAGTAGATATTAATATCCGTTTTTTAATTTCCGTAATCTGCTGTTTCTCATTGTATTATAAATACCATTAATTTATGCAACTACGTAGCTAACTACGTAGCCAACTACGTAGTTGTGTTTACCCCCGGAAAAAAATAAAAAAGCAGGAAATATCTGTTGTCCTTCGCCCCGTTCCGGGGTCTCTGCGTAAAGTCCCGGCTAGGCAACGAAACTATTTCAACTTTTAACTTTAGCGCACTTTCAACTTTTAACTTCTTCCTAACATTTCCGGATCAAAGATCCCTTCCGGCAGGCGGAAGACGATCCTCTTTTTTTCATGATCGATGCTTTCGATGTGTTCCTCCCCGGCCGGGACGAGAAAGGTGTCTCCTCCGGTCTCCACCTCAAAGAGCGGGTTGCCGGGGATATCCATAAAACTACTGATGATCCCTTCCCTGCCCGTGGTAAGGTCTGTAAAACGGTAGCCTGTCATCCCCGGGGGAGTTTCCCCTCCCCCTTCCGGCAGAAGCTCCCTTTCCAGCAACACCTCTGCCCCCCGGTACTGCAGCGCCTGATCGCGGCCGGTCACATCCTCGAAAAAGAATAGATAGGAACACTCCCCGAACTCCTCTGCCTCTTCTACCGGGAAAGGCACAGGCAGACCGTCGATCTTCAGGAACACAAAGGGGGGGAGGGTCTCCAAAGGACAAAAAGGTTCATGGAACCGGAGGACAAGTCCGCCTTCCAGTCCGTGAACCTTTAGCACTTCACCCGCAGGGATAAGATCTTCGCGGGACATATTGTCGGGAAATGATTATTCTGCAGCTTTTTCTTCGCCGCCCTCTTTTTTCTTCTCCTCTTCGGCGGGAGCTTCAGCAGTTTCTTCTGCAGGTTTTTCCGCTTCAGCTTTGGGAGCCTCTTCAGCAGGTTTCTCCTCATCCACAGGGGCTTCTTCCGCAGGCTTCTCTTCAGCTACAGGGGTTTCTTCTGCTTTCTCCTCAGCAGCGGGAGTCTCTTCTGTTTTCTCCCCGGCAGCGGGAGCTTCTTCCGCAGGCTTCTCTTCTGCAGCAGGAGCTTCGGCTTCAGCAGCCGGCTTTTCAGCGGTCTCTGCAGCTTCTGCGGCAGGAGCCCCGGCAGCTTCTTCGCCCTCAGCAGCAGCTTCCTCTTCACCGGCCTCTGCACCGGCTTCGGCAGCACGCTTTTTAGCGATCTCCTGGGCACGGGCCTCGCTGATCTTAGCCTCTTCGGCGAGCCTGTTCTTGTGCTCATCCTCGATGCCCTGCTGCACCCGCTGACGTTTGGCCTCGATCCTGGCCTCTTTCTCTTTCATCCAGGTCTCGAAACGACGTTCTGCCTCCTCCTCGGAGAAAGCTCCTTTCTTTACCCCCGTCAGGAGATGTTTTTTATACAATACCCCACGGTACGACAGGATGGCCCTGGCGGTGTCGGTGGGTTGGGCGCCTTTCAATAACCAGTCCAATGCCTTCTCAAAATCCAGTTCTATTGTAGCAGGATTTGTGTTGGGATTATAATACCCGATTTTTTCAATAAACCGGCCATCTCGTGGCGCCCTGCCATCTGCTATCACGATGTGATAGAAAGGTTTTTTCTTGCGACCTTCACGCTTTAACCTGATCTTTACTGGCATTCGTAAAAGTTTTTATTGGTTATTAATTTTGAGGCTGCAAAGATACAATTTAATTTCTCATCACAAACAATTTCAATATTTTATTCTGATCCGATCCCCTCTCCTGCATACACTCCCACCAACTCCTCCTATTAACCCCATGCCATTACTTTTATTATTTTTGTAATTTCTCACCACAAACCTCAAACCTCAAACCCCAAACCTCACAACTGAAACCTGAAACCTGAAACCTGAAACCATGAAACCATGAAACCATGAAAGTCTACTCTGTTCACATCTCCAACTTCAGGATCGACGGCGGCGCCATGTTCGGCGTGGTGCCCAAGACCCTCTGGCAAAAGGTTTATCCTGCCGATGAGCAAAACCTCTGCAACTGGGCCCTGCGTTCGTTGCTCATAGATACGGGCGACCGCCGCATCCTCATCGACAACGGCTACGGTGACAAGCAGGATGAGAAATTTTTCAAATATGTCTGGCTCAACGGCGGTGACGGTCTGGAGGGCGGTCTCCGCAAGGCCGGCTATGCCCCCGAAGAGATCACCGACATGGTGCTCACCCATCTCCATGCCGACCATTGCGGCGGAGGCATCCGGTACAACCGCGACCATACCGGCTATGAGCCTGTCTTCCCCAACGCCACTTACCGCATCAGCCGTTCTCACTGGGAATGGGCTACCCACCCCAACCCACGCGAAAAAGATGCTTTCCTCCCCGAGAACATCCTGCCCATGCAGGAAAGCGGCCAACTGGAGCTGTTGGAAAAACCCGGAGAGATCGCTC
>WFRO01000259.1 GCA_015486475.1 Bacteroidales bacterium | reverse complement strand
CCTCCACACCCCCGCCGAAGCCCGACATGTCACGGTACCAGAAGTCGTTCAGGTGGTTGTCATAGCGGTCGTAATAACGCTGGCCTGCCCAGAAGGTCATGTTCTTTTGGCGTGGCAGGAAGCCATTCATGCGCACGTAAGCTTCCCGGACGGTCATGGTGGTGGTGAAGGTATTGCTCTTGCTTGTGGGTGTCACGAAAGCAAAACGCACATTGGTCTCAAAATTAACCTTGTTCTCATCACTGGTCTTGTATCCGAACATGGTCTCCACATATGCCTCCGCCTCATTACCCAGGCGGTATTTCCCTTCGGAATTAGGGGCTTTGAAAACATCCATGGGCCTGTTTTTTCCGTCAAGTCCGAAGCCCGAGCGCATATAACCCCCGAAAAGGAAATTATTGACCTGTGCCCCGGCACTGCCGGTAAGAAGGATAACAAGGAAGATCAGGAAAAGGGGCCGTTTTAGCGTATCCATGGCAGTTGTTTTTGGGTTTATTTCCAAATATAAATCCAAAATCAGCAATATAAAAGCACTGGCGCTTTTAAATGCAGTTTGGTCAGGGATTTCTTCATTCGGATTCCTTACCCAAACCTTGAACTCCTGTATCAGCCTTTATCAGGCAGTTGCTTTGTTTTTTTCCACTCTTTTATAAAAAGGGAACCCAGATAAAGGAAGATCACGAGATAGGCTATATCAAGGGCCAGGCAGGCTGCCGGCAGCCCATGATCTTTCAGGAGAAATGCCAGGAGAAGTGCATTAACGGTCAGACCTGACAACGATTTGATGATCAGGATGTTCATTTTACCAATGGCTGAAAAATAATGGCCTATGACATTGGCCACGGCAACGGCCAGGATGCCCGGGGTAAGGTAAAGAACAAGCAGCCGGATCCCGGAAAAGTCGTGTCCAAAAACCAAAAGATAGATATGGTCCGGGATGAGTATGAGGAGTGCCAGCGCCGGCACGGTAAGCAGAAAGGAGGTGCGGACGGCTTTGGTTGTCAAACGGATGCGTTCGCGGGGTGCGGAGGTGTTCAGTACGTCGGCATAGAGCAGGGCCGAGATGCTTTTGCCAATGATCCAGACAGCTTCCGAGACAGCCACCGCTACCGAGAAAAGCCCCAGCTCCTTCAGTCCCAGCCACGAGGAGATCAGGAAGTAGGCCAGCCGGTAATTGAGGAACTGCAGGAAATAGCTCAGCTCGCTCTTTGTGCCGTAGGAGGTCATGCTTTTCAGGAGGCCCTGCTCATTTTTCTCCCGGGGGATATCTGCCCGCCGCAGGGTCAGCAGGCCCAGTACCCATACCGTTCCGTAGGCCAGGAACCAGGAGATGAAGTAGACCCGCAGGCGGGTGATGCCGGCCACATAGTAACCGGTAAGCAGGAAAAGGATCAGTAGCACCGGCGGGAGCACCATCATCAGGTTGTAGAGACGTATGTTGTTCTTTCCCAGCCAGTAAAAAGAGATGCTGGTAGCCAGGGAGTTGAGCAGGGCGATGCCCGCCAGCAGGAAGAAGTACTGAAAGCCCTGTATCAGCGAGAAGATCAGGGCCCCCGCCAGGGAGGTGAGGAGGGCTCCTCCCCAGGCGGCGGCAAAAAGCTTACGTCCCCCGTGCCGGGGAGTGTGATAGGCTACCGTAGCCCCGGCAAAGACATTGTTCAGGATCACGATGATCGCCACATCAGCCATGATCAGGGCGATCAGTCCTCTCCCCGCACTGCCCCATACCCGGGCCGTGAAGACCACCAGCAGGAAGTTGATCACCAGCACGGCCGAGCGGGCCAGGATGGTGGAGAGGGTTTTTTTCGAGAGGATCATGAGGCAGTCTGTTTTTTCAGAAAAGCGATGAGATCGTCCTTCACCAGCGCCCAGTTGTATTTCTGCTCCGCCAGCCGCCGTGCGTTTTTGCAATGGGTGAGATAAAGTTCCTCATCATCCAGATATCTTTCGATGAGCTGTACGATCCTCCCAGTATCTCCCGGGTCGGTAAGGAATCCAAAACTATTGATATCCACCTCACTG
>WFRO01000258.1 GCA_015486475.1 Bacteroidales bacterium | reverse complement strand
GTAAGAAAGGGCTTTCCGGGCATAGTGCCCGGCCTTTGCGTAATCCTTTGTCCGCATAAAAGAACGGGCCAGTTCCGTATAACCGGCGGTACGGTATGCCGGCGAAGCGGCAGCGATGGAGAAGCCGCTGCGGGCATTGGCGGTCTCCCCCAGCCGGCTGCAGCTCAGTCCGAACACATAATTGGCCAGCGGATCGTAGGTGTCCACAGCCAGCGACTGCCGGGCTATCGCCCTCGCCGAATCGTATTCCATCCTCCTGTACAGGAGCAGGGCTTTCCGGTCCAGGGCCGGTGCATATGCTTTATCCTTTTTCAAAGCGAGTTCATAATCCCGGAAAGCTTCTTCGTACCGGCGCTGTTTTTCGGCCTCCAGGCCTTTGGTGTATAGCCCGTAAGGAGAGCTCCAGTCAAAATCAGGGTTGGGCTTCACCGGACGGTCCACGATTCTGTCCGGGGGAGATGAGCTGTACTCCAGTCTGGTGCGGGCCAGTTCGATCTTATAGGATGCCGGGGCTTCAAAGATGAGACTGTCCGGTTGCAGGGGGCCCAGGTGCAGTGGGTGTTTCTGCAATATTTTGTCCCCTGCTGTCAGGATCAGGGTGTCCTGCAGCGGCTGTAGAGCACAGATACGGGCGATCATCCTCGTTCCTTTTTTTTCTACGTTCAGTACAGCATATTGCGAGGCGGCTACCATGCCGCCGGTGCGGAAGACCGGGAACCAACGCTCTGTCATAACATCCGCATCGTAAGGCAGGAACTCTTTGTGTTTGAAAGGAGTCAGGGTACTGCTGTATGCTGCCTGATTGAACAGCTTCCCCGCCTGGAACTCAGTATATTGCCCGTCGTTATCTGTCAGCAGATCTTCCCAGATCATTCCCTGACGTGAAAGTCCCCAGATCCACAGCTTCTTGCCGGGTTTATCATCGTAAGGCGACATGTGGCCGAAACCAAAATCATCATCCATCCAGTACCCTCCGAAGAAATTGGTATAGGCATTGATCACGTGGTAAGACTTGGCGCCCCCGAAATTATTGTTTTTGTACCAGGACAGATCCCGGCCGTTTTCCACGGGCCACGGACCGTATTCTCCTCCATGACCTATGTGATAATCACCCGGATAGATATAATGCAGGTTGCCGGCGGTTTTGGCTGCTGCATTCATCCAGTGGTAATAAGAGGTGTTAAGCGGTGAAGTGTTGGCCCAGAAAGCCCGGGTTTCCACATAAGCTTTGTCTTTGTCAAGTTTGATCTCTACATTCCAGCGGGTGCGCGAGGGCAGATCAATGGCTCCCACCGTCACCGAAACACTGCCATCCGGATATTCCTGCATGACATAGTCCACCGGCGTGGAACAGGTGGGGTTGTGCCCGATCGCCCCGAAATTGAACTCCAGCCCCCCTGAAGTCCAGGGGCCTCGCATACCTACATCCCTGAACTTGACTACATGGTTATAGTACAGGAAGGCTCCACCCGTGGATTTTTCCACGGCAGCCCATAACTTCCCGCCGATCTCCGGAGTAACATAAATCCTGACATAAGGATTCTCCAGGATCACCATCTTCCACAGTCTCTGTTTGCCTTTGCTGGTGTAACCGTCAAAACGGAACCACGGGTAGATACGGCCTATATTCGGTACCGGATCAGGATCCGAGAACATGTAAGTTTTTATGGGGACGGTCTCTTCCCTTATGGTGGCTTTCTGGGCACGGACACCCAGGGGGAGAAGGATCAATAAAATTACAGCTATTTTTTTCATCGTATTAATTTTGGGGCTTTTATGGTTTTTCCTTCCGCGATCGATGTATCAACCGTTTCAGACGCGCAAATGCGCGTCCCTACAATGTCTACCGCTATTCATCCTTTGTCCGTCCGAAGTCCCGATTCATCGGGACGAAGGCGGATCTTCATCGCTTCATCGCTTCATCACTTCATCCTTTGTCCGCCGTAGCCTTGGCGAAGGCGGAGCTTCCCTACTCCTTACTCCTTACTCCTTCTATTTCTCCTCCTTTGCATGGGTGCTGGTCTCTCTTCCTTCCCAGCCGCTTTTCCCTTTGTCAATAAATATCTCATTAACGGTGCGGGGAACGCGTTCATCCACCTCTTCGACGAGGCGTATCCGCAGCGGATTTTTCAGCCGTTTTTCCCAGTAAAAGATGGGTTCGTAAGGTTTATCCCCTTTTTTTGTTTCGTAGATGAGATAGGCCCATTTCTCCGAAAAGAAATTTCCTTTTAAAGCAGGAATGACCTGTTGCATGTTCGAGGCGAGGAAGCTCAGCGAGAGAGCCCGTGCCCAGTAGATCCAGGGGCCTGCAGTGATGTACATGTAGGGATTCAACAGACGGGGTCTGTTTTCCAGGCCTGCATTGGAATAATTCAGTTGTATGCCGCAGAAGCCAACACCTGTTTTCTCGTTGTAGAAGGTTATCCAGGGGACATCATCCTGCAGCAGCAGGTCGGCCAGGTCGGGCATGTCTGTCACATTGTAAACGATGACGCTGTCGGTGATCGCATCATACCAGGCAGCGTGGGTCATCAGCTCTCTTTTGAACACGATCTCCCCGTTTCTCAGGGCGATACAATCCACCCGTTTGTTGATACGCATGGTGGTTGAACTGATAAAATAGGGCATGTTGGGATAAAACTTGTAACGTACCGAAGCATCCACCTCGGGTATCTCCCGCAGGGGTCCCCACATCCCGGCCAGGGCCATCACAGGCCCTGCCATCCACTCGACATGCTCCGGTGGTTTCCAGTCGGCCGTGTGGGTCCAGGGTCTGGGAGGAACATAGATCCCGGGGTTCCAGTGGATCGCGCCATTGGTCTCCATCCTGTGATACAGAGGAGCATCCGGTTTCTTTTTCAGAGTGATCTGGTCGAGATGGCCCGAATTGGGATGCAATACCACGGTCATCTTATCATTGTCGATCCGCAGCCCGGGAGCCTCTCCCTG
>WFRO01000257.1 GCA_015486475.1 Bacteroidales bacterium | reverse complement strand
GCTGAACTCCGATCCCATGAAGTTCTTTCCCTTCTCCGAGCTGACGATCTTACGCGTCTTGCGGATGGCCGGCATATAGAGCCACATCTCATCGTCTTTGCCGGAATAGTCAAAGATCAGCAGTCCCGTGCCTTTCACATCCGCCGGCTCCAGGAACTTGATGATCCTCTTGTCCATATCCCCCTCCCTGCGGGAGGCCATGGCGATCTTACGGTCCCGCTCATGCCCTTTGGCATCCATGATACGCAGTTCTGTGACGGTCTCTATGCCCTTCACGCGGGACACATCGATCGACTTCTGCATGATCTCCCGGGCGGCATCTCCCTGCCCCATGGCCGGGAACATCAGAGAAACTACGAAAATTAAAGCTAATTCGATCTTTTTCATGGTTTAAGTATTTATTATTCATAAATCATAACTCAAAACTCATCATTCAAAATTCGATATTCCATTTTTCTTTCCCCCGGTCCTAATTAGTTTGGAGTGTGGAGTTGTTACACCATCATAACCCCGGATTCCGCTCCTTACTCCCTACTCCCTACTACTCACTCATTCCAATATTCCATTATTCCATTATTCCATCATTCCACTCTTCCTTTCTTCCAAAAACTTCGGTTTCATCTTCAGGATCATCGCCGGCACGAGCACCAGTGCTCCGGCGAGGCAGGATCCTATGGACACCACGACCAGGAAGCCGAAGAAGCGTATCGGCGTGAAAGAGGAGATCAGCAGGGCCGCAAAGCCCACGATCACCGAGAGGGCGTTGAAGGTGATGCCGCGGCCGGTATTGACAATGGAGTTGTAAACGGCCTCCTCCCGCTCTTTCCCTTCTTTCCGCTCCAGCTTATAGCGCCACAGGAAGTGGATGGTATAGTCCACGCCTACGCCGATCATGATGGAGGAGAGCATCGCCGTGGCGGTATCCAGGACGATGCCGGCATAGCCCATCAAACCGAAGAGGATGAGCATAGCGCCGGCCAGTGGCACGCTGATAAAGAGGCCCGACCGCACGGAGCGGAAGATGAGCATCACCAGCAGGGCCACCACGACGAGGGCCAGGGCCAGCGAGCGTTCCTGTCCCCGCAGGATGAGATCGGAGAGCACGGCATTGATGTATCCGTATCCGCCGATGCCGGCCAGGGCCGGGTCGTTCCCTGCCAGCTCCTTGAGGCGTTTCACCACACGGTCGATCACCTCCGTGCTGCCGCTCTCCACACGCACCAGCATGCGGGTGTTCTGAAAGTCAAAATCCACCAGTTGCTCAAAGTCCTCCGGGTCCCCTCCCATGCCGTACATCTCAAAGAACTGGGCCACGGCATTGCGGCTGCCGGGGATGCGGTCGTACCCCTCTTCGCCGGGATCATAAAGCGCCTTGCTCATCTCTTTGACCACGGCGGCCAGGGAGACCACATTGCCCACCCCGGGCATCTTCTTCAGGCTGTCACCATACATGGCCAGACGCTGCAGGAGGGCCGGGTCCTTACAATCGCCTTTGAACCACACCGAGATATCTTCCGATCCGCCGAAATGCTCATTGATCATATCGGCGCTGACCCGCACGGGGTTCTTTTTGGGAAAAAAGTTCTCCACATTGGCGTCCACCCGCAGCAGGACGATGCCCCCGGCAGCTATCAGGAAGATCACACCAAAGGTGATGAGCACCCGTTGCGGATGGCGGATGATGATACGGGCACCTCCCTGGAGCCAGCGCTCCAGGAAATGGGTCTTACCGTTGCCTTTGGCTTTCTCTTTGGGCGGCACCTTCAGGAGCATCATGATGGAAGGTATCAGGAACAGACTGAACGTCAGGGCAAAGACCACACCCAGGGCTGCCAGCACACCGAGTTGTTTGGCCGGCACCAGCACATGGGAGAGCAGTCCCAGGATGCCGGCGACGGTCGTCAGGCCGGTGAGCAGCACGGGCCGGTACAGACGACGGAAGATGGTGCCCACCAGCTCTTTCCGGGTGCGGTATTTTCCCGTGGCGTTCAGTTCCTGGTAGAGCGCCACCAGGTGGATGCCGTAATTGTTGGCTATGGCGATCATCATGATGGGCAGCAGCACCGAGATAATGGTCATCTTCCACCCCAGGAGCGGCATCAGTCCCATGGTGATCACGATGGTCATCAGCACGACCAGGAAAGGCAGAGCCACCCCCCTGAACTGGCGGAAAGCTCCGAAGAGCATCAGTAACATCAATAACAAGGCCACCGGCATCAGGATGCTTATGTCCCGGTTGATATAGCCCGATATCCGCTCCATCAGGTAGGGCATGCCCCCAAAATATACCTGCGCCGGTCCGGGATGCTGCCGTACGGTCTCTTCGATCTTGTGCACCAGACTGTTCTGGTCGGCGGTATCGCTCACGGTAGCATAGATGGCCGCCAGGGTAAGATCGGAGGTGACCACCACATCCTTCACCATATCATTGGCCAGCAATATACGGCCCAGCGAATCCCGTTCCGCCCGGTTCTGCGGGATGAAGGGGACAGCAGGATCGACGATCATGGCCCCCTCTTCCCCGCGGATATCCTTTGCATCAAAGAGAGACATGATATGGGTCACCCCCTTCACCCTGTGCAGGTCGCGCGCCACACCCCGCATCTGCAGGAGATCGGCCTTGTTCAGTATATCCGAATCCTGAAAAAGGATGATCACCATGCCGGTACCCCCGAACATAGCATCGATCGAATCGGTATTGATGCGGGCCTCCATCCCGGGAGGGATCATATTATTGATGTCCGGGTCGATCTCCAGACGGGGCAGCCACGCAGCAAAGAAAATCGTGATGACCGTGGATAGTCCTATGAGCCAGAATTTATACCGTTCAAAAAAGTTTCCTGCATCCATAGTTCTTTGTTTTTCAGGTTTCAGAATGTCAGACGTACCTCTGCGAAGATCCCGTTCATCAGGGGTCTGACCATATCATACAGACTGTTCCTGTCGCCATGGAAGACGTTGGCTCCGGCCGTCACGCGGATCATGTCGGAGGCTCTCCACTGGATTTTGGGGTAGATGAAGTACTCTTTTGTGGTGATGTTGTACTCCCCGTAACATTCCACCTGCAG
>WFRO01000256.1 GCA_015486475.1 Bacteroidales bacterium | reverse complement strand
TGCGGTAGAAATCGCCCCGCCGGCCGTATTTCACCAGGGCAGCGGTGTCATGGAAGGCAGTGGCCAGGCGGGTGACACACCAGTCGTCGTAGCTGTACTCCAGGGTGCGGGAGACCGACTGGCCTTTCATGTCGGCGGGGATGAAGCCGTAGTCCAGGTAGAGCTGTTTGCCTTTGCGGTGCAGGTCGTCGGCGAGCTGCTGCATAGCCTCGTAGGACTTGACGGTATCGTAGCCCCGGATCCCCTTGACAAAAGCATCTGCCAGGACGGAGAGGGAGTGGTAGGCGATCATCGGTGGCTGGGTGCCTTCGACGCCGTTGAACTCCATGATCAGCATGCGGCCCGTATGGTCGTAGCGGGCCAGAAAGGTTCGGATGAACTGGGTGGTGCGCTGCCGCTGGATGAGGGTGAAGAGGGGATGGAGTGCCCGGAAGGTGTCCCACAGTGAGAAATTGGTGTAGTTGTCAAAGCTGGTGGCCTGGTAGATCTTGCCGTTGGTACTGCGGTAGCGCCTGTCGGCATCCATGAAGAGGTTGGGATGCATGAAAGCATGATAGAGTGAGGTGTAAAAGAGGATGCGTTGCTCCCGGGTGCCTCCTTCGATCTCTATGCGGCGCAGCTCGCGGTTCCAGGCGCGGCGGCCCTCCTCCACGTACCGGTCAAAGAGAACTTTGCCCGTGTCGGGGCCGGCATCCGCCAGCAGGTTGCCCCGGGCGCCGGTGGTGTCCACATAAGAGATGCCGGTCCCGACAAAAAGAGATTTTTCCCCGGACGGACTGAAAAAAAGGAGTACCTGCAGGTCATCACCTTCATAATGCCGGGCCTGTGGCAGGGGATGACCTCCTGCCCAGACCTGCCAGCCCGTGAGCGGTCGTGAAAAACGGCTGTAGAAAGATACGCCGCGGTCGGTGCCTGTGATATGATCCCGCGAGAGGGTTATGTTGCCACGGGGTACCACGACGGCCAGCCCGGCCGTATCTCCGGAAAGATATTGGATGTGGAGGATGCCGCTGCGCGGGGCGGCGGCCAGGGAAACCCGGAAGCGATGGCCTGCATCAATGACGCTGTAAGATTGCGGGGAGGCTTCTTCCCCGTCGTGACGGTAACGGCAGGCAAATCCTTTGTTCGCATTGACGGTTTCGGTAAACGGCATGAAGATCACCTCGCCGGATACCGTATTGCCTCCGCCGGCCATGCCGCTCACATGGGTGTGGCTGAACCCCCGGAGGGTACCTCCCGTGCCCGCTGTATCATATTGCACCCAGGGGCCCAGCTTCACCATGCCGAAAGGACGCGAGGCCCCGAAGAAGGTGTTGCCGTTGTCCTGCGTGCCTACAAATGGGTTGACCAGAGCGGTGAGCTCCTTGTCCCGGTGCAGCGAGGTACAACTGAGCACAGAAAGAAGCACTACAAAGGAAAAGGAGCGGAAGAAGACAGAAGATCTCATGATATATCGGGATCAGGGGGTTTGCTGCGGGTTGGCGGTCATCTCCAGCTCCAGGAAACCGCCGGCGGTGAGCTCCTGCCAGGTGATCCAGGAACGGTGCAGGGGACGGCCGTTAAGCTTTTTGCTGCGGATGTAGATGTTTTTATCCGAGAGGTGAGGGGCCTTCACGGTAAAGATATGCCCTCCCGGCAGGTGGAGCTGTGTTTCCCTGAAGAGGGGTGAGCCCAGCCGGTAGCGGCCGTCCACAGGGTTGACGGGGTAAAAGCCCATGGCACTGAAGACATACCAGGCTGACATCTGGCCGCAGTCCTCGTTGCCGCACAGCCCCCGCGGGCCGGGGAAATAGAGCGAGTCGGCGATCTTATGCACGTAATACTGCGTTTTCCACTCCTTGCCGATGAGGTCGTACAAATAGGCCACGTGATGACTGGGCTCGTTGCCCTGGGCATACTGGCCCACCATGCCGGTGACATCCTCGGTATCCTCGCCCAGCAGCTCTGAGTTCTGGGTGAAGAGGCTGTCGAGCATCTTCTCAAAGCCGGCGGGCCCGCCCATGGCGGCGATCAGTCCTTCCATGTCCTGGGGGACAAAAAAAGTGTATTGCCAGATATCCCCTTCCACGCACAGTGGGTTGCCGTATTGTGCAAAACGGGGGATGAAGGGCTCATACCACGAGCCGTCGCTGTTGCGTCCCCGCATGATGTGGAGGGTGCTGTCGAAGACGTTCTTCCAGTATTGCGAGCGGGCCAGGTAGGTGGCATAGTCCTGCCGGTGCCCCAGCTTTTGAGCCACCTGGGCGATGCACCAGTCGTCGTAGGCGAACTCGATGGTCTTGGAGACGGTGCCGCTCCTTTCCTTGTCGGTGGGGACAAAATGGTATTGGCGGTACCAGCCCAGTCCTTTCCGGTCGGTGTTGGCGATGGCTTTCATGGCTTCAAAAGCCTCCTCCCGGTCGAAATCCCCGACATTTTTCAGGATGGCATCGGCGATGAGCACCACGGCGTGGTAGCCGATCATCGAGCCACCCTCGCTGCCCTCGATCTCCCAGTAGGGCAGGGAGCCGGTCTGCCGGTACATGGCCAGCATCGACTTGATGATGTTATTGTACAGCCGCGGCTGGGTGAGCAGCAGCAGGGGTGCCTCGGCCCGGAAGATATCCCACAGCGAGAGGACAGTATATTGCACATAGCCGCGGGCGGTGTCCACACGGCCCAGGTAGTTCTTCCAGGTGCCGGTGATGTCCGAATAGCGGTAGGGCGCCAGGAAACTGTGGTAAAGGGCCGTATAGAAAGTGGTCAGGTGGCGGGGAGAGCCACCGCTGACCTGTATCTTTCCCAGCTCTTCGTTCCATTTCCGGCGGGTGGCGGCATGCAGCGCATCGAAATCCCAACCGAAAGTGTCGGCGGTGTGCAGGTTGGCCAGGGCTCCGGCGGTGTTGGCCGAAGAGATGGCTGTCCTGACCAGCAGCACGGGGTTGGCGGTGCTGTCGAAAGAGATGCCTGCAGCCAGTCGTTGTCCCCGGTAACTGTCCGTGACGGCTCTGTCCGCGAGAAAATAGCGTATGGAGGTGACGGGTTGGGAAAAAGCCATGGCAAAGAATACATGCTGGTTGTCGGCCCATCCCTCGGAAAAACGGTAGCCCGTCAGCAGGGTGTCGTTGACCTGTTTTATCAGGCACTGTACCGGCCGGTCGCGGTTGATGTGGAATCCCAGGTTGAGGATCAGATTGTGATGATGTGCCGTGTCCGGGAACGTGTAACGGTGCATGCCCACGAACTCGCTGGCGGTCAACTCTACCCGGATATTGTTGTCGGTAAGCTGTACGCGATAGTAGCCGGGCGAGGCCTCCTCATCGCGATGCGAAAAACGGTCGCGGTAGGCGAGGAGGTAGTTGTACTGGAAAGTGTCTTGCATCCCGTCGCGGTTGAGGAAAGAACGCGGGGGGATGTGGTGTGCTGATAAGTATTTTTTTACAAAAGCAGGGGACTGCTCAAAGTATTCCCTGCGGATCTTACGTGTGGTGGGCATGAGCGAGATATCGGCCAGGTCGCCCACGCCCGTGCCGCTGAGATGGGTGTGCGAGAAACCGACGATGAAGCTGTCGGGATAGTGGTAGCCGGCGCAGTACTCCCATCCCTGGCGGCCGTTGTCGGGACTGAGCTGGATCATGCCGAAAGGCCAGGCGGCTCCCGGGAAGGTGTTGCCGTGGCCTACGCCGATCTTTCCTCCGGTACCGGAGAAAGGATCGACCCACGCGGCCGGCTCTTTCTCCTGATGCGCACAGGAAAAAAGGGTAGCCGGCACCAGCAGCAAAAAAAGAAAACGCTTCATCATTGACGGTTTATTCAAACCCTGCGGAATTTCCCGGACTGTTCCGGCGGGGGATGACGATCTTCTCGATGAGCGATCCGTCGGTACGGATGGCCCTGATGAGAGTCTGTTCGTCTCCCACATCTATGCTCAGGTAATGATGTACTTTCTCGGCCTTGATGGTCTCCGGCTGCAGGGCGTCGGTGTTGTACAGGGGGGCACCGCCGCCGGCCGTGACAATGTAATGGGTGCCATCGTGAAAGGCATGCTCATAGTAATGGTCATGGCCGTTCATGACGACCGACACTTGGTGGCGCTCAAAGATATCTCCCCAGAAAGCGCGGCGCCGGGCAGCTTCCTCTACGCGGCTGCTCTTGACGCTGTACCAGGTGGGATGGAAGAAGACGAAGATGTAGCCGGCGTCATCGTTGAGGGAGAGCAGGTTCTCCAGCCAGGCTTTCTCTTTGACAAAATAGCTCTTGCTGATCTGCTCCCAGAAAAGCTCGCGACTGCCGCCTTTCAGAAAATCGGGGGCCCGGAGATCAGGACCTTCCATGTCCAGCACGACAAAGAGTGCATCCCCTACGGAAAAGAAATAATAGCGTTCATTGCCGGGGAGGTCGAAGAAATCATAATAGTTCTTTGCATCGTTTTCATGGTTTCCCAGAACGGTGTAATACGGGACATTGCGTATCAGGTCGTGGTTGATGCAGAAAAAGGTCTCCCACAGGGAGATATTGTTGCCGTTGGCTACCAGGTCACCCGTATTGACCACGAAGAGAGGATGTTCGGCGATGATCCTGTTGACGATCTGCTGGTGGATGTCATGACCGGTGCGGGTGTCGCCCAGCACACAGAAATGAAAAGGTACCGGTCCCCGGGGGTAGGTGTGGAAAGTGCCTTTGCCCCGGCCTGTGCCGTCCTGCAGAATATCATAGCTGTATTCCGTATCCGGTTGCAGGCCTGTCAGGAGGGTGCTGTGATATTCATAGCGATCTACGTGTTTAACGAGGGTGTCGGAGGCCATGACGGCCGTGCTGCCGGCGGGGGTGGCCCAGGCCACGACCACGGAGTTGGGGGTCATGTTCTGCAGATATGGACCGATCAGAGCGGGATGGGTTGCAGCGTCCTTTTGGGGAGTGATCTTGCAGGCCGGCAGCGGAAAGACTGCCAGCAGGAGAAAAGCGGCAAGCCAAATATGTTTTTTGTGCATGAGGGTATATCTTTTGAGGTTTCTACAAAAATAATGGAAGCCGCCTTTTCAGGATGATAGAATCTTCAAAAAGATTTCATGCTTTTTCACCGGGATAGGTGAGACCCCATGGCTGCCGGATCCGGTCCATGGTGCGCATGATCTGCAAAGACTCGTCCAGAGGCATGTAAGGCGACTCTGTCAGCCCGGCGCGCAGGCAGCGCATCACCTCCAGGGCCTCGTAATAAAGGCCTTCTCCTTTGATCTTTTCTTCAATAACTTCCACCACTTTTTGCTCTTTATCGTAAAGGGTGATCTTTTCCGGCACGGCGAAGATCTTTTCGAGATGGATGTAGCCTTCGGTCCCGAAGATATAAGCATCATTGACCGTTTCTGTGCGCAGGGCGAAGGAGACGTCGGCGATGACGCCGCCGGCATAGCGCAGGAGGGCGGCGCCCTGCTCGTCGGTACCCCACCGGCCGATGTAAGCGGTGCCCATGGTTTCTTCCGGCTCGCTGCCTCCCATGACCATCGAGGCGAAGGAGATGGGATAGACGCCCAGGTCGAGAAGGCTGCCGCCGCCCAGCTCCCGTTTCACCTGGCGGGCATCGTCGGCGAAGTCGCGCCGCAGGCAACGGGCTGCCCGGATCATACGCACCTCACCGATGCGACCTTCCTGCAGCCATTGCATCATCCTGCGTATCAGAGGCACATGGCGCGGGATCATCGCCTCCATCAGAAAAACTCCTTCCTCCCGGGCCACACGGATCATCTCTTCCGCCTCGCGGGCGTTGATGGTGAGGGCTTTCTCGCACAGCACCGCCTTGCCGGCACGCATGCACATCACGGCATTCTCCAGGTGGAAGACATGGGGCGTACCGATGTAAATGACATCGACGGCCGGGTCGGCGGCCATGGCCTCATAGCTGCCGTAAGCTTTGGTCACGCCGTGGGCAGCGGCAAAAGCCTCGGCTTTCTCCTGTGTACGCGAGGCGACGGCATACAGCTCAGCCCCCTCCGCGAGCTGCAGGGCCCGGGCAAATTTTTGGGAGATATGGCCTGTGCTGAGGATGCCCCAGCGGAGCGGTTCGTGGTTCATGGTTGGTGGTTAGTGGTTAGTGGTTAGTGGTTTGGGGTAGATAGAGACAAGGCATGCCTTGTCTGTACAATTTAGTTTCAAGACATTAGTTTTAATTAGTCGATCATCGTTTATCCTTCATCGTTCGATAAAAGAGCCAGCCGGTGAAGACAAGGCCGGCGAAGGCAAAGAGGGCGAAGACGAGGCTGCTGAGGGCCAGCTGCATGCCGCCGGAGAGGATGTGGCCGCTGGTGCAGCCCCCTGCCATGCGGGCGCCAAAGATCAGGATGAAACCGCCGGCGAACGACCAAAGGATCCTCTTCAGGGAGGAGGTGCCTTTGTCCTTCTTCCACCGGTTGTGGAGCAGCGTGAGTCGGAACTCTTTTTTGACCAGCGAAAGAAGAAACCCGGCCAGCAAAGCGCCTGCCAGGAAAATCAGCTCCCAGTGGCCGGGGGTGTGTATCTTTTCGAAATAGGTATTTGCGGTAGTGCCGGTGATCACATCCGCCACGTAAGGATAGGAGGTGGAGGCGCCGATGGGCCGGTTGGTAAAGACCTTCAGGAATACAAGCAGGTTGAGGACCCCCAGACCGATGCCGGAATACATCCAGTTCCTGCCGGTGTCGGCGCGGTCTTTCCGGTTGATCCACATGGCCAGTGAGATAAAAAGTGCTCCGAGCAGCACCACCAGGAGACCGAAGAGGAAGCCTTCGCCAGTGAGGCTGTAAAGGGAGATCTTCCCCAGATCGGGACCCAGTACAGACTGCAGGGCCGGCAGGGAGAGGGTGTAAACCCATCCGCCCAGCAGGCCGCCGAGGATGCCCCACCAGGCGTCCAGCGAGCCCTCGCCGGCGGAGACGGCCAGGGTGCCCGGACAGTAGCCCAGCAAGGCCATACCTGCGCCGAAGATCAGACCGCCCAGCAGGATGCCGCCCACCACGAAAGGCTTTACATGAAAAGAGGCCACCCCCGCCACGACGGCAAAGTTCACCAGGATGGCCCCCACGCCGATGGCCAGGGCGATGGCCTTGGCCACGGAAAGATCTTCCAGCGTGGCCATACCGCTGATGGTGTCGAACCGGTTGAGCCGGGCATACCGCAGGATGACACCGAAAAGAAAGCCGAAAAAGAGGATGAGAAGCGTGTCCATGGTAAAAAGTTATAGATGTAACTAAACGTCCCCGCAAGATAATAAAAGGAGGGGGAATAATGGAATGATGGAATAATGGAATAATGGAATAATGGAATGATGGAATGATGGAATGATGGATGAATGCGTGAATGTGTGAATGATTGAAATGAAGAATCCTGAGCCATCAACTCCAAACTCCAACTTTTAGCGCACTCCACACTAAAAGGCAAAGGGGAATAATGGAATGATGGAAGGATGATCGATGAACGTCGAAGCTCGAAAGTCCAAGAGTCTCCGCCTTCGTCCCGATGATCGGGACTTCGGCGGACGAGGGAAGAGTGGGAAAAGTGCAAAGAGCGTAGCGCATAGGACATAGAGCTGATCCACCCAGCACCCAGCACCCTGCACCCTGCAACTTTTAACTTTAGCGCACTTTTAACTTTTAACTCCTCTCAACCCGATACTCGATACTCACAACTCGATACTATTATCTTTTTCACTATTTTTATACGATCATAAACCCACTAAAAAAAAACTACTGCGATGGACAAGTACAAAAGACTTCCTTTGACAATTCTGACTTTTCTTTTCATTCTTTTTTTCTCTTCCTGTACCAATAATGCCGGTCTGGATCATGCCGGCTGGACGGTCACGGTGGATAAAGCGGGGCAGAAGCTTATGATCCTCCAGGATTCCCTGGGCACGGTGTTGCAGGATGTCACACTGATGATCCGTAAGGAAGACGGGACACTGGCGCCCGCCGGCAAATGGAGCTCCTCTGCAAAGGAGGGAACCCTTGTTCTTACCGCCGGCAAAACCACCTGGACCTTTACGGCCGACAGTAGCCGGCTGACGGTGCAGTGCAGTGATCCTGCGGGCGTGCTGCAGGGTGTGGCGCCGGCGCCGGAGAGCCGTATCCCGGCCCGTGTGCGGGAGCAGGACAACGGGGTCATGTACACTGCTTACGGTCTGGTGTCGGCACGGGGGGTCAACCATCTTTTCGACCGGCCCACCGATATCATGATCGCATTTCCGGAAGGGACCCTGCTGGACAGGGACGCGAAAGATCCTGCTTGGTTGAAAGCTCAGATCCCCGTGTCAGGAGAGGGAGCTATCGTACTGGTACCGGAATACTACAACGAGGTGGTGGGACTGGCAAAGCATCAGAAAACCGCCTTCCGTCCCGTGTACAAGCCCATCCCCGATCATTTTGACCGGGCTCCCACAGGTTGGAGCAGCTGGTATTGCTATTATATGACCACCAACGAGGAGGACATGGTCAAGGAAACCGATGCGCTGGCCCGTCTTCTCAAACCTTACGGACTCGAGTATGTGCAGCTGGATGCCTGCTATACGCGGGGCGAGGAGGCCAACTGGCTGGAATGGACCCGGGAGACCTTTCCCCGCGGCGGAAAATGGCTTTTCCGGTATATCCTGGACAAAGGTCTGAAGCCGGGACTGTGGCTGAACCCACACGGGGACAATTACGCCCGTCCTTCGATGGCCCAAAAATACCCGGATAACTTTTACCTGCGTAATAAAAAAGGAAAACTCTCGGGGGCCTGCTGCTCGGCCGACACAACCGTGGTGCGGCTGGACTTCACCAATCCGGAGGTGATGAAAGTGCATCTGAGGCCTCTGTTCGACACGCTGGTGCAGGAGTGGGGACTCA
>WFRO01000255.1 GCA_015486475.1 Bacteroidales bacterium | reverse complement strand
TCTTCCAGCCCCTCCAGGACAGGATTATATATTTCGGGGATCACCGGGCGGTACACGCCTGTGACATCGATCTTTCCTTTGAGGATAAGATGCACGGCGATGGCTGCCGGCAGGGCCACCGTACGGGCCACGGCCGTATTGGTGTCGGGGGAGCCGAAGTCCAGCATCCTGGAGTGGATCACCTCGCGTTTGCCATCAGGATATTCTGCCAGGAAAGAGTGCTGCATGGCGATCATATCCCTTTCTTCCGGATCCAGCATCATTTTTTCGATCATCAGGTCGGAGGTGACCTCAAAGGGAGAGTCTTCGTCACGTCCTATAGGCTGGTCACTGAAGAGTCCCAGCCACTCCAGTGCTTCCAGGACATGATCATCTTCCGGGAACCCCAGGAAAGCAGCCACTTTCTTCCTGATATCAGCGGCATTCTGCTCTCCGATGAGATAAGCGACCATTTCAGCATAGCTCTTCCCACGCAGGTCGATCTTATCGTAGGTAATGAGCTTCATCTTTTTCATGGAATCCATGATCCTGCACCATCCGGGATAACGCAGGGTCCCGCGGAAGATGGTCCTCACCTCGGGGATGTCATAGATATCAATGTACTGGATGGAGTCGCGGTTAGGATAGACCTCGAGGGTGCCGACCTCCGGGAACCGGATGGTGAAATTCTCCTTGAAAAGATCTTCGGTGGGAACATATTTTTCCGTGCCTTTTACCAGGAATCTGCCGTCATTGTTGCCGGCCATCACCACCCCCTTGGGACTCCAGGAGAACTTGTACCGGAAAGGATTGCCTGAAGCCTCGGGCGCCGGAAGGGCCCCTGTAAGCGAAAAGAACTCCAGCAGTTTGCCTCTCTTGTGGTGGATGTGATGAATGACCTTCATGGCCGACATGTGATCAATGCCGGGATCCACGCCGATCTCATTGAGCAGGATCACCCCGGCTTCTTTGGCAAGCGGGTCGAGCGCTTCCATCTCGGGTTTGACATAAGAGGTGGTGACCATGTTCTTTTTGTATTTCAGACACACCTTTGCCACCATCACATGATAGGCATAAGGCAGCAGACTGACCGTCAGGTCATGGTTGTGCACCATCTCTTCCAGACCGGCAGTGTCATCGGTGGTCCACCCCACAGCTGTGCCGTGGCGGTGTCCCCGGATAAGGGCATCTGCTTTGGCTTTGGTGCGCGAAGCCACCGTGACCGCATAGCCATGGTCGGAGAGGTATTCTACCATGGGCTTTACCACCATACCGGCGCCGAGGATCAGAACTTTTTTCATATTCTTTGGTTTTAGGTTAATTGTAATTTTCAGTGATAACAATAATAACAAAAATATATTTCCTGCCGGAGATTAAAAATGCTATTTATCTATTTTTATGTAAAACCTGTATGTTATTGGACAGGCAACATCCCTTTCCGGATTGTTGGTAAAAAGAGTAAAAAATCCTGTTACAATGTTTTATCTGCCCGGAGATTAGTCTTAAATTTGGATCGATCGAAAAGGAGCATGTAATGGCAGGCAAGAGGCCCGACATAGTGGAAACACCGTTGATGAAGCAATACAACCAGATGAAGGCGAAGCATCCGGACGCCATTCTGTTGTTCCGTGTGGGGGATTTCTATGAGACTTTTGGCGAGGATGCCATCCGCACCTCCGGCATCCTGGGTATCACGCTCACACGGCGTGCCAACGGGGCTGCCTCTTATGTTGAGCTGGCCGGTTTTCCGCACCATGCTCTGGACACTTACCTGCCGAAGCTGGTGCGTGCCGGGCAGCGGGTGGCGATCTGCGAGCAGCTGGAAGACCCCAAGCTGGCCAAAAAGATCGTAAAACGGGGTATTACCGAGCTGGTGACCCCCGGCGTGTCCCTCAACGACAATGTGCTGGAACGCAGGGAAAACAACTTCCTGGCCGCGGTCCATCCCGACAAGGGGATCCACGGCATTGCTTTCCTGGACATCTCTACCGGTGAGTTCCTGGCTGCCGAAGGCTCTGCAGAGTATATCGACAAGCTGCTTAACAATTTCCAGCCGCGGGAGATCCTAGTAGAGCGGAGCAAGACCGAGCTGTTTCGTGAGATGTTCGGGGATAAGTATTATCTCACCCGGATGGATGACTGGGTTTTTTCGGAGGAGAGCACGCGCGAGCGGCTCCTCAAACATTTTGAGACCGCTTCCCTCAAAGGTTTCGGGATCCAGGGATTGTCCTTTGGCACTGTGGCGGCAGGGGCGATCCTGCAGTACCTTGATCTCACACAGCACGACAAGCTGCGGCATATCACCTCTCTCTCCCGCATTGAAGAAGATCATTATGTGTGGCTCGACCGCTTCACGGTGCGTAACCTGGAGCTTTTTCATTCCGTCTACGAGAACGGCGGCACGCTGACCGGCGTGATCGACCGTACCGTCTCTCCCATGGGATCGCGTATGCTCAAACGGTGGGTGGCCCTGCCGCTGAAGGAGCTGAAGCCTTTGCGGCGCCGGCAGGCGATCGTGCAGTTCATGACAGAGAACGATGGTTTCCGGGAGATCGTAGCGGACGAGCTGAAACATACAGGTGACCTCGAACGTCTCGTCTCCAAGGTAGCTACGGCACGCGTCAACCCGCGGGAGGTGGCACAGATACGTAATGCTCTGATCTCCATAAAAGAGGTACAGCGGGTGTGCCTCGAAACGGGACACAAAGAGCTGGAAGCCCTGGGGAAAGAGATCGATCTCTGTACACCGGCCCTGGAACGTATCAGCAGGGAGCTGAACCCCGACCCACCGGTGCAGGTGAGCAAAGGCGGTGTCATCGCAGAGGGGGTATCGGCTGAGCTGGACGAGCTGCGGGATCTGCTCTATTCCGGGAAGGACTATCTGGAGAAACTGCAGGAGCGGGAGAGCGAAAGAACGGGCATCCCCTCGCTCAAGGTGGGCTTTAACAATGTCTTCGGCTATTATATCGAGGTGCGCAATACACACAAGGACAAGGTGCCGGAGGAGTGGATACGCAAGCAGACCCTGGTGAGTGCGGAGCGCTACATCACCGAAGAGCTAAAAGAGTACGAGCATAAGATCCTGGGGGCGGAGGAGAAGATCCTGGAACTGGAGACAAAGCTTTTCAACGATCTGGTGGCCGGCATCATGCCTTTCATCGTCCCGCTGCAGAAAGATGCGGCATTGCTCGCTGAGCTGGATTGTCTCTATTCCCTGGCTGAAGTGGCGGTGGAGAACAGCTATGTGAAGCCTGTGCTGGACGATTCGGATGTGATCGACATCAAAGACGGTCGTCATCCGGTCATCGAGCAGCAGTTGCCACCCCATGAGCAGTACGTGCCCAACGACCTTTACATGGACAACAAGAAACAGCAGATCATCATTCTGACAGGGCCCAACATGTCGGGGAAATCGGCCTTGCTGCGGCAGACAGCGCTGATCGTCCTGCTGGCACAGATCGGTGGCTTCGTTCCGGCCCGGGAGGCCCGGATAGGGCTGGTGGACAAGATCTTCACCCGCGTGGGGGCCTCGGACAATATCTCCCTGGGCGAGTCCACCTTCATGGTAGAGATGCTGGAGGCGGCCAGCATCCTCAACAACCTCTCCTCGCGCAGCCTGGTGCTGCTCGACGAGATAGGCCGCGGCACCAGCACCTACGACGGGATCTCCATCGCCTGGGCCATGGTGGAGTATATCCATGAGCATCCCTTTGCACGAGCCAAGACCCTCTTTGCCACACATTATCACGAACTGAACGAGATGGAGAAGTCGTTCGAGCGCATACGCAATTTCAACGTCTCCATCCGCGAAATGGATGATAAGGTGATCTTTCTGCGCAAACTGAAAAGGGGAGGGAGTGAGCACAGCTTCGGTATCCATGTAGCGCGGATGGCAGGCATGCCGAAAAGCGTGGTGACACGCGCCGGAGAGATCCTGAAAGAGCTCGAAAAATCCCAGGATACCAAGACGCTCTCACGGCCGGTGGAGGAGATCGCCGGCAGCAGGGAGGGGTACCAACTCAGCATCTTCCAGCTGGACGATCCCGTGCTGAAACAGATCCGCGATGAGCTGATTG
>WFRO01000254.1 GCA_015486475.1 Bacteroidales bacterium | reverse complement strand
GTTTATTATTATCTAAATTACAGAAGTTTCGGATGGGGCAGGGGACATCACCAGAACAAATATGAGTTTAAGATCCGCCACGGTGATGTGACCGAGGAGCCGGCCCTGATGCTGAGGAATACCCAGGCAGGGTGGAACAGCCTGGGATTTTATTATTTTCCGGCCGATACGGCGGTCATTGAGCTATCCAACAATTCCCAGTACCGCATTGTGGTAGCCGATGCCGTGAAGCTGGTGAGGGAGTGAGGGGGAGGATGAACGATGAATGACGAATGTCGAATGAAGAACAATGAATATCGCTTGCCTGCCGCAGGCAGGAATGATGAAGTGATGAAGTGATGAAGCGAAAGGACCTCGTGTGTTGAGTGGTAAGTAATGAGCCCCGAAGGGGCGACAAGCAAACAGGATCGGGCGCAGCCCGATCTTTCTAGACCAATAGTACAAAAGCCCTGTAGGGGCGTAAGAAAAAGAAGAATGAATGTCGAACGACGAAGAATGAATATCGAACACAGAATAACGAACACTGAATGAAGAAGTGGAGAGCATAGAGCGAAAAGTAGGGAGTAGGGAGTAAGGAGTAGGGAGTAAGGAGGATGAAGCGATAAAGTGATAAAGCGATAAAGCGAAATTCGAATTATAACTCTAGGCACTCCAAGTACTCCACACTCCAAACTTCTTTCAGGGTGCTGGGTGCTGGGTAGATTAGCAAAGAGCTATGAGAGATGAGCTATGAGTAGAGAGTAGGGAGTAAGGAGGATAAAGCGATAAAGTGATAAAGCGATGAAGCGAAATTCGAATAATAACTCTAGGCACTCCAAACTCTAGGCACTCCAAACTTCTTTAAGGTTGTTGGATGAAAGAGCATAAAGCTTAGCATGAAAAAAATTGTTTATTGAAATATCTAAAATACAGAAAGATGTATTGCAAGATCCGGAAAATGAAAAAGCATTTTGGGGCCCTTCTTATCTTCCTCGTTCTGTCAGGGGCCGGCAGGATGGCGGTGGCGCAGGTGGCCCTGACGCTGGACAAGTCGATCTCCATCGCTGGCATGAACAGCCCGGACATCCAGCGATCACTGCTCAACCTGACGCGTTACCGCGAGTCGCTCAATGCCCAGAAAGCATCCCTGAAATCACAGTTCTCGATGGATGTCAATCCGGTGACGTTCGACCAGAGCCGTATGTTCGACAACCGGTTCAACAAGTGGTTCACCAACCGCAACCTCCAATCGTACGGCACCTTCCGCATTGACCAGCCGATCCTCTGGACCGACGGGACGGTCTCGCTGGTCAACCGCTTTGGATGGCAGAAGAATATGTCCGACTTTACCGGTACCACAGAGGAGAACAAAAGCTTCACCAACCGGTTGTACCTGAGCTATAACCAACCTCTGTTCACCTACAACCGCATGAAGCTGGAAATGAAGGAACTGGAGCTCAACTATGAGAATGCCAATATCAGCTATGCCCTGCAGAAGCTGAACCTGGAAAAGAACGTGACCCGGTTTTTCTACAACGTATATCTTTACCAGATGAGCCTGGACATTGCCCGGGCCGAGCTGGACAACACACAACGCAGCTATGATATCATCAAGCGCAAGGTGGAGGCGGGTCTCTCGGCCAAAGAGGAACTGTTCCAGGCCGAGCTGAACCTGGCCACGGCGCGCTCGTCGCTGGAGAACAAAAAAGTGGCGCTGGAGAACGCCAAGGATGAGTTCAAGCGTTTCCTGGGGATGAACCTGAACGACTCGATCGTCATCCTGGCGGATATCTCGGTGCCCCACGTGCAGGTCGACCTGGACAAGGCGGTGCAGTATGGTCTGAGCTCACGCATGGAGCTGCGCCAGCGCCAGATAGACATCGAGAGCTCCCAGTTCCAGCTGGTGCGCACCAAGGCCATGAATGAGTTCAAGGGAAACCTGGGCGTGGCCATAGGCATTATGGGTGACGATCCGTCATTGGGTCAGATATATGAGAAGCCTACCAACAACCCCAGTGTGGCTCTCTCCTTCCGCATCCCCCTCTTCGACTGGGGGGAGAAAAAAGCCCGCATCCGGGCCCAGGAAGCGGTGATACAGACCAGTCAGCTGAACTACGACGAGGAGAAAAAGCAGATCATCATTGATATCCGCAAGGTATACCGCAACCTGCAGAACCAGCTCGACCAGATCACCATCGCCCGGCAAAACGTGAAAAATGCCGAGCTGACCTATGAGATCAACCTGGAGCGTTACCGCAACGGTGACCTGACCAGCATGGACCTGAACCTCTACCAGAACCAGCTGTCCCAGAAAAAGATGTCGTATGCCCAGGCACTGATCAACTACAAGCTGGAGCTGCTCAACCTGAAGATACAGACCCTCTATGATTTTGAGCATCAGAAGCCGCTGGTGCCGGCCGATCTGTTCCTGAATACAACGAATACGAAATAATAAATAAATCATTTAATACCCGGAAAGATGAAGACACTGTTCAAATGGATCTTTTTCCTGAGCCTTCCCCTGCTGCTCACCATGTGCCGCAACTGGGAAGGGAATTTTAACAAGGACGTGGCCCTGCCCGTCTCGGTAATGAAGGTGACCACCGGCTCGATCGAGGACCTCATCAATACCAGTGGCACCGTGATGCCGGACAAGGAGGTGCTGGTGAAAAATGAGGTGGCCGGCAAGTATCACCTGCAGATCAACCCTGCCACCGGCAGGCCTTACAAGCTGGGGGACAAGGTGGCAAAGGGCGCGCTGATCATTCTGTTGGAGGACAAAGAATTTGAGAACAACCTGAACATCGCCTCCAAAAAGCTGAACATGGAGATCTCCCGGCAGGAGTACCAGAAGCAGGAGTCGCTCTATAAAAAAGGAGGGGTGACCCTGCGCGACCTGCGTAACTCGGAGGTGGCCATGATCAATGCAAAGAATGATTATGACAATTCAGTGCTGCGTCTGGAGAAACTGAAGGTCAGAGCTCCTTTTACAGGGTATATTGTTGATCTGTCCCAATATACCGAAGGGGTCCGCGTGGCGGCGGGCCAGGACATGTTCCGACTGATGGATTTCAGGAGGATGTACATGGAGGTGAACCTGCCGGAGAAATATATGCCGAAGGTGAAGCTGCGCCAGCAGGTGCGCATCACCAACTATGTGATCCGCGAGGATACCCTCACCGGTATCATCACTGGTATCTCGCCGGCCCTCAGCACGGAGACACGCACCTTTCAGGTGAAGATGTCCATCGATAACCCTCGGCTGAAGCTGCGCCCCGGCATGTTCGTCAGATCGGACATCATCCTGCAGCGGAAGGACAGCGTCATCGTGATCCCGAAAAAATACATCCTGGCCGAGAGCGGCCGCAAACGGGTCTTCATTGTGGACAACGGCCTGGCTCATGAGGTGAGGATACAAACCGGCATCGAAAACACGCAGGACGTGGAGGTGGTGAGCGGACTGAAGAAGAACATGAGCTTGGTGATCAGGGGGTTTGAGACGTTGAGGGATCGGTCGAAAGTGAAAGTGATCCAGTAAAGGTGCCAGGTGCCAGGTGCTGCCCGCCCGCCCGCCTGACCGAGCCATTCGGGCAGGGACGAACGTCCGTTCGGACGGGGGTGCTGGGTGAAGCTCAGGGCTCAGGGCTCAGAGCACAGGGGACGATGAACGATGAAACGATAAAGCGATAAAGCGATGAAGTGCTAAATGAATATCGAACACAGAATAACGAACACCGAATGAAGAAGTGGAGAGCCGGATAAATTTTACCTGTGTGCGATGGGTTTCCCCTTTAGGGGATCAAGGGGGCGCGGAGGAAGGAAGCTCGAAAGATGAAGGATGAATGTCGAACGATAATGCGATGAAATGATGAAGCGAAATTCGAATAATAACTCCAGGCACTCCAAACTCCACACTCCAAACTTCTTAAAAGGTGCCGGAACAATAATGAATGAATGCGTGAATGATTGAATGATTGAATGAATAATCCTACAAAAGGATCAAAATGAAGAAACTTGTAACTTTTGCTGTCGATTACCCGGTGACGGTGCTGATGGTCACGCTGGCGGTGGTGCTGCTGGGGTGGATCTCGTACGACAAGCTGGGGGTCGATCTCTTTCCCGACCTGAACAATCCCCGGCTGTACATCGAGGTGAAGGCGGGGGAGCGTCCTCCCGAAGAGATGGAGAAACGGTATGTGAAGAACATCGAGTCGCTGGCCATCCGGCAGCGGGGGGTGGTGCAGGTCTTTTCCGTCTGCCGCAGCGGAAGGGCCCGCATCACGGTAGCCTATACCTGGAACAAGGATATGGACGAGGCTTTCCTCGACCTGCAGAAGGCCCTGGGGTCGGTGAGCCAGGACCGCGACATCGATGAGCTCAACATCACGCGTCACGATCCCAACAGCGCGCCGGTGATGCAGCTGGCCCTCACCCATGACAACATCACCGACATGAACCGTCTGCGGGTGGTGGCGCAGAACTATATACGCAATGAGCTGGTGCGGCTCGACGGCATCGCCGGCGTGGATATCTCCGGCGGCGAAGAGGGTGAGGTGGTCATCAGCACCGACGAGTACCTGCTGCGCTCTTTCGGCCTCACCCTCGACGGTGTGGGGCAGCGCATCCAGGCCTTCAACCGTACGGTGTCCGGCGGGAGCGTAACGGAGATGGGGAAGAAGTACATCGTCAAAGGCGTGAGCCTCCTGCGCAACCTGGATGATTTCCGCGGCATCATCGTGGGCTACAAGCCCCTGGAACAGGTGCCGCAGGGTCAGCAACCGGCGGCAGGGGTGACGCGCGTTCCGGTGTTCCTGGGAGAGGTGGCTGAGATCTCGTTCCAAAACAAGAGGCCAGAAAACATTGTGCGCATCAACGGAAAGCGATGCCTGGGTCTCTCGATATACAAGGAGACACGTTTCAATACGGTCAAGGCGGTGGAGCAGGTGAACGAACGCCTGCAGGAGATGGAGGCGTCGCTGACAGGGTATCATCTTATCCGCGTGAACGATCAGGGCGCTTATATCAGCAACGCCGTCTCCGGCGTGAAGAATACTGCGCTGCTGGGCATTGTCCTGGCCATTCTGGTACTGTACCTCTTCCTGCGCCGCGTGGGGGTGACGCTGATCATCAGCCTGGCCATCCCCGTCTCGATCATCGCCACTTTCAACCTGATGTATTTCGGCGGGTTGACGCTTAACATCATGACACTGGGGGGGCTGGCGCTGGGCGCCGGCATGCTGGTGGACAACGCCATCGTGGTGATGGAGAATATCTTCCGCAACAGCGAAGCGGGGCTCGACGTGCGGGCCGCAGCGGTCACCGGCACGGCGCAGGTGGGCGGCGCCATCACCGCCTCGACGCTCACCACCATCGTCGTCTTCCTGCCCATCGTCTATCTCCATGGCGCCTCGGGCGAGCTCTTCAGGGACGAGGCCTGGACGGTGGCCTTCTCGCTGCTCTCCTCCCTCTTTGTGGCCATCTTCCTGATCCCCATGCTCTACTACTATATCTTCCGCAACCGCCCGGTGAAGCCTACCCACTACTCGGTGAAGTTCCACGGCTATGCTGCTGTTTTGAAGAAAGTGTTGCGGCACCGCTGGGCGGTGACCGCCGCGGCTCTCTTCCTGGTGGTGGGGTCTTACCTGCTGCTGCCTTTTCTGGGCATGGAGTTCATGCCGCCGGCCGACTCGCGCCAGGTGGTGATGAAGGTGACGCTGCCCGAAGGGACCACCCTGGAGCGTACCTCAGCGGCTTTGCAGAACCTGGAGACGGTCATCCGGGAGATGACCGGCGACGACCTGGAGACCCTTTACACCCATGTGGGCAGTGAGAGCAGTGAGGGAGGCGACATACAGGCAGTGTTCCAGGGCGAGAACAACGGATCGATACGCATCGTGCTGAAGAAAAAAGCCGGCGTACATACCGACGAGCTGATCAGAGCCCTGGGGGATGTGGCGGGAGGTGTCCCCGGCATGAAACTGGATTTCTCCACGGGCGAGACAGCCCTGCAGAGCATCCTGGGCACCAGCGAAGCGCCGGTGGTCGTAGAGGTGCAGGGAGAGGACCAGCAGGTGCTGCAACAGCTCGCCGGCGAGGTGGCCGCGAAGATACAGGGTGTGAAAGGGCTGTACAACATCAAGACCTCTGTCGGCGAGGGCGCTCCCGAGCTGGAGGTGGTGATCGACCGCCTGCGGGCCGGCATGTACGACCTGGATGTGGCCACCGTCACGGCAACGCTCAAAAACAAGCTCACGGGCCGTGAGAGCGGCAACGTCGAGATAGATGGTGAGATGGACCCCATCGTGTTGAAACTGCCGCAGATGGACCGCAAAGCACTCTCCGACCTGGTGATACGCAAAGGCAACCAGGCGGTGCGGCTGGCCGAGATCGCCGACATACGGGAGGCTGTCTCGCCGCGGGAGATCCTGCGCCGCAACCAGAGCCGCATCGTGCGCATCACCGCCCAGATGGGCAAGAAAGAAGCGCTGGACAAGATGTCGGCCAGGATATCGGCAACGCTGCAGGACATCGAGATACCACAGGACTACCGCATCAGTATCACCGGCGAGGAGGCCCAGCGGAAAGAGTCGATGGGTAACCTGGGCTTTGCCCTGTTGCTGTCGATCGTGCTGGTGTATATGGTGCTGGCCTCACAGTTCGAGTCGCTGGTGCATCCTTTCACCATCCTGCTGACGATACCCCTGGCAGGGGTGGGCACGGTGCTGCTCTTCCTGGCGCTGGGAAGACCCCTCGACATCATGGCCCTCATCGGCGTCATCCTGCTGGCGGGCATCGCGGTGAACGACTCGATCATCCTGGTCGACCGCATCAACCAGCTGCGGCAGGAGGGCCTGCCACGCCGCGAGGCTATCGTCGAGGCGGGACGTCAGCGCATACGTCCCATCCTCATGACCAGCCTCACCACCGTGCTGGCACTGCTGCCGCTGATCATCGGCTTCGGCGAGAACGTGGCCCTGCGCTCTTCCATGGCCCTGGCCGTCATCGGGGGACTGACCACCTCCACCCTCCTCACCCTCGTGGTGATCCCCTGCTTCTACGATATCCTGGATAGCCTGAAGGAGATGATCACGGGGAAAAAAGAATTGATCCCAGAAACACAGGAATGAGCCTTTTGCACAGATGAAGTTCATTATCAACAGGAAAGTACTGATCAGCATGCTCTTCATCGGGCTTACCCTCCTGGGGTATGTCTCGTACCGGCAGCTTCCTGTTGAGCTTTATCCCAACCCCGAGTTCCCCTTTCTGATCGTGCAGGTGATGTCGCCGCTGGAGGTGGATCCCGACTATATGGAGAACGTGGCGGTGATCCCCCTGGAGGAGGCCGTGAGCACGCTGGAGGGCATTGAGGAGCTGCGTTCGTCGGTGGGGAGCCGGCGTTCTACCATCACGGTATCGTTCAAGAAGAGCACCAACATCAAGCTGGCCTATCTCAAGCTGCAGGAGAAGGTGAACAGCAAACGCGCTGTCCTGCCGCAGGGCTTCCGGGCCGTGGTGGTACGCATCGATCCCGAGCAGATGAGCCGCCGTTTTATGGAGCTGCAGGTGACCGGCGAAGGGGATGTGGACCGGGTGCGTGCCCTCGTGGACAAGAAGATACGGCCGCCTCTGGAGAACATCGACGGCATCGCGGGGGTGCAGATCTACGGGGGACGCGAGCGCACCGTGGAGGTGCGTCTCGATGATGATGCCTGCAAGGCCTATCATGTGACGCCGGCCAGGGTGCGGGAGATGCTGGCGAGCAACTCGGGCATACGCACCTATGCCGGTAACGTGTACGATGAAGGAATGCGTTACTTCGTGCATGTATCCTCGGATTTCAGCGACGTCACGCAGATAGAGAACATCGTCGTGGCGCCGGGACCGGTGTTGCTGAAAGATGTGGCACAGGTGTTCTTCGGCCTGAAAGAGGAGACCTCCCTGAGTCGTGTCAACGGGAAGAACGCCGTCTCCCTGGCCCTGGTGAACGATACGCGCTCCAACCTCATCGACCTCTCCCACAGAACACAGCAGGTCATCGACGACCTGAACAAAAAATACAAGAACCTGGGGCTGCAGATCATCATCCAGTCGAACGTGGCCGAAACGATGGAGAAGAACATCGACCAGATCATGCGGCTGGCGCTGATAGGAGGTCTCCTGGCCATCCTGGTGCTGTGGATCTTCCTGAAGAACCTGCGGGTGGTGGCTTTTGTGGCGCTGGCCCTGCCCATCTCCATCTTCACGGCTTTCAATCTCTTTTATGCTTTCAACATCACGCTGAACAGCTTCTCCCTCATCGGCATGGTGCTGGCCATCGGCATGCTGCTGGACAACTCTGTGGTGGTGCTGGAGAACATCTACCGGCGGTCGGCGCGGGGGGAGCCGCCGGCGATGGCGGTGACAGAAGGCACGCGCGAGGTGTGGCGATCCGTATTCGCGGCCACCCTCACCACGGTGATGGTCTTTGTACCTTTCCTCTTCTCGCAGAACATGCTCATCAAGCTGCTGGGGCGTGAGATCAGTGTCTCCATCATCTCCACGCTGATCGTCTCTCTGATGGTGGCTGTCCTCTTCATCCCCATGACGACCCACTCGGTGCTGAGCCGCCGTTACAGGGGGAAACCCCTGTATGAGAAGATGACCCTTGACAACAGGATCATCCAGATCTATGTCCTCCTGCTGAAGACCGGCCTGCGAAATCCCGCAGCAACGGTGCTGGGGGCCGTGGCGCTCTTTTTCATCACCGTTTTTATCGTCCTGGCGCTCAATGTAAAGAACGTCACCGAAGAGAAGAGCAATGCCATCGTGATCCATGTGGGCATGGCCGAAGGGGCTACCCTGGCCACCACCGATGCGCTGGTGAAGAACATTGAAGACGTCCTGGAAAAGATGCAGGAGCAGAAGGAGATCATCAGCAACATACGGGTAGGTCAGGCGGTGATCACCATGAAGCTGAAAAAAGATTACAAAAAGATCTCCGGCCGCAGTATCCAGGACATCATCAGCGATATACGTGCCAAGTTCCGGTATGTCAACAATGCCGGCATCGGTGTGAGCAGCGCCATGGCCGGTGGCGGGGGCGGAGGGGCCGGACAGAACATGCTCGGAAATTTCCAGCGTCTCCTCGGCATGGGAAGCAATGAGGAGGAGATGGTTATCAGAGGGGAGGACTATTCCCTGATGCAGCAGGTGGCACACGATCTGGACTATCTTCTGGGCACGCTCGAATCGGTGAACTACACCTATTCCAGCAGACCTTTTTACAAACGTCCCGAGATCCATCTTATCTTCGACCCCCTGCTGATGACAGAGTATGGCATCGATCTCTCCTCGGTGTCGCGGGCTCTGAACAGTTTCTCCGGGGAGATGAACGCCGGCGTGACCTTCCGGCAGGGCGCCGACCTGTATGATATCATCCTCCGCGACCGCAGGATCGACTCGCTGGGGCAGGGAAAGCG